>NZ_AQOK01000405.1:0-21000 GCF_000364645.1 Xanthomonas sp. SHU 308
GCGCTTGAGCAGGTCCAGCAGCCAGGCCAGCGCGCGCGCCACCACCAGGTCGGCGTCGACCAGTTCGTCGACCAGGCCGATCTCCAGCGCGCGTTCGGCACTGACCAGGTCGCCGCCGACCAGCAGGCG
This sequence comes from Xanthomonas sp. SHU 308, assembly GCF_000364645.1. Taxonomy (NCBI): domain Bacteria; kingdom Pseudomonadati; phylum Pseudomonadota; class Gammaproteobacteria; order Lysobacterales; family Lysobacteraceae; genus Xanthomonas; species Xanthomonas sp. SHU 308. The sequence continues at coordinate 130 of NZ_AQOK01000405.1, forward strand.
CTCGGCGCGGTGCGCGCCGACCACCCGCCGCAGCAGGCGCTGGATGCCTTCCGGGGCGACCAGGCCGACCTGGGTCTCGTTCAGGCCGATGTGCAGCGGATGCGCCGCATCGGGGCTGCGCGCCATCACCCGGTAGTCGCAGCACAGCGCCAGCACGCAACCGCCGGCCGGGGCGTGGCCGGTCAGCGCCGCGACCACCGGGATCGGGCTGGCGGCCAAGGCGCGCGCCGCACCGAAGAACTGCTGCCAGCTGCCCAGCAGCTTGGCGCGATCGTCGCCGTGGCCGAGCAGGTGCGGCACGTCCATGCCGGCGGAGAACAGGCGTTCGTTGCCCGACAGCACGATGCCGTGCGCGCCATCGGCGTTGGCCTGCTCGATCGCCTGGATCAGGTGCCGGCACAGGTCGGTGTCCAGCGCATTGACCGGCGGCCGCGCCAGGCGCAGTTCGCGGAGGGGGCCATGGTTGATCACGTCGATGAGCGTCGTCATGCTGCGGTCTGCTTTCGAAGAAGGAACCTCGGCGATGATAACCAAACCATTCGCTGGCGTATTGTTCGTACTGTGTGCGGTTGCCGCCACGGCGTCGGCCGCGGAACCGGCGTGCGTCACTCTGGAGCAGGGCTGGGCGCGCTTGCCGCCGAACCCGGCGATGCCGATGACCGCCGGCTACGGCGTGCTCCACAACGGCTGCGGCAAGCCGGTCACGGTCACCGGCGCCAGCAGCCCCAGCTTCGGCGATGTGTCGTTGCACGAGACCACGGTCGTGGCCGGCGTCAGCCGGATGCGCGCGGTCGAGCGCGTGCCGCTGGCGCCTGGCGCCAGCGTGGAACTCAAGCCCGGCGGCATGCACCTGATGCTGATGCAGGGCAAGGGTGCGCTGACCGAAGGCCAGGCCGTGCCGCTGCAGTTGCAACTGGAAGGCGGCGGCAAGGCCGATGCGACGCTGACCGTGCGCAAGCAGGCGATGTAGGGGAGCCTCCTCGGGAAAAGGCGCCTCCCCTCGTCGTAGGAGCGGTTCTCGTCCCCTTTTGTGGGATCAGCCGCGACGGGCGAAGCCCAGCGTCGGCTGAGACCACCCGTCGTCGGGACTGAAGTCCCTCCCACAAGGAGCGCACGCCGCTCCTGCGTGGGCAGGTCACTGCAAAGGGGGAGGATGCGCCGGCTCGGGTCCGGCGCAAGCGCAGGCGTCAGCTCGTCGCCTTGCGTACGGCGTCCGGCAGCGGCGCGCTCTTGCCGGTCTGGGTGTCCATCCACACCACCACCACGTGGCCGTCGGAGTACAGCCGGCTTTCGTCCTGCTGGTCGACGATGCGGTGGCCGATGGTCACGCTGCTGGTGCCCAGGCGCTCGACGAACAGTTCGACCAGGATGTCGTTGGGCCACACGATCGGTGCGCGATAGTTGACGTTGGTCGCCGCCACCACCGGGGCGATGCGATCGCTCATCGAGACGCCTTCCACGCCCAGCATCCAGCGCACGCGCGCCTCTTCCAGGTAGGAGATGTACTTGGCGTTGTTGACGTGGCCCATGCTGTCCATGTCGCGCCAGCGCACGCTGATCGGGATGCGCGCCAGGATCTTGTGTTCGCTGCTCATCAAACGTCCTTCTTCTTCTTGGTGCCGGTGCTGGTGGTGCTCTTGCTGGCCTTGCCGCTCTTGGCGGCCACCGCCTGCTTCTTCGCCGGCTTTTCCGGCTTGACCTTGCGCGGCGGGCGCGCATCGGGCTTGTTGGCCATCGCCGCCGGCTGCTCCGGGCGCGCGCTGGTGGACGGCAGCATCCGCGCCAGGAACTGGCCGGTGTACGACTGCGGGCAGGCCGCCACGTCTTCCGGCGTGCCGGTGACCAGGATGGTGCCGCCGCGGTGGCCGCCTTCCGGCCCCAGGTCGACGATCCAGTCCGCAGTCTTGATCACGTCCAGGTTGTGTTCGATCACCACCACGGTGTTGCCCTCGTCGCGCAGCTTGTGCAGCACGCCCAGCAGCGCCTCGATGTCGTGGAAGTGCAGGCCGGTGGTCGGCTCGTCGAGGATGTACAGGGTGCGGCCGGTATCGCGCCGCGACAGTTCCTTGGACAGCTTCACCCGCTGCGCCTCGCCGCCGGACAGGGTGGTCGCGCTCTGCCCGAGCTTGATGTAGCTCAGGCCCACGTCGACCAGGGTCTCCAGCTTGCGCGCGATCGACGGCACCGGCTCGAACAGCTTCAGCGCATCCTCGACGGTCATTTCCAGCACGTCGTTGATGTTGAAGCCCTTGTACAGGATCTCCAGCGTCTCGCGGTTGTAGCGCTTGCCGTGGCAGACGTCGCAGGGTACGTACACGTCCGGCAGGAAGTGCATCTCCACCTTGATCAGGCCATCGCCCTGGCAGGCCTCGCAACGGCCGCCGCGCACGTTGAAGCTGAAGCGGCCAGGCGAGTAGCCGCGCGAGCGCGCTTCCGGCACCTGCGCGAACAGTTCGCGCAGCGGCGTGAACAGGCCGGTGTAGGTGGCCGGGTTGGAGCGCGGGGTGCGCCCGATCGGCGACTGGTCGATGTCCACGACCTTGTCGAACAGGTCCAGGTGCTCGATCTCGCGGTACGGCGCCACGCTGTGCGAGGCGCCGTTGATCTCGTTCGCCGCCAGGGTGAACAGGGTGTCGTTGATCAGCGTCGACTTGCCCGAGCCGGACACGCCGGTGATGCAGGTCAGCAGGCCGGCCGGGATGTCCAGGTCGACGTTCTTGAGGTTGTTGCCGGTGGCCCCGCGCAGGTGCAGGGTCATCTTCGGATTGGCCTTGTGGCGCTTGGCCGGGATCTCGATGCGGCGCTTGCCGGACAGGTATTGCCCGGTCAGCGAACGCGGCGCCTTCAGCAGGTCCTGCACGCTGCCCTGGCCGACCACCTCGCCGCCGTGCACGCCGGCGCCGGGGCCGATGTCCAGCACGTAGTCGGCCAGGCGGATCGCGTCCTCGTCGTGCTCGACCACGATCACCGTGTTGCCGAGGTCGCGCAGGCGGGTGAGGGTGCCGAGCAGGCGTTCGTTGTCGCGCTGGTGCAGGCCGATCGAGGGTTCGTCGAGCACGTACATCACCCCGACCAGGCCGGCGCCGATCTGGCTGGCCAGGCGGATGCGCTGCGCCTCGCCGCCGGACAGGGTGTCGGCCTTGCGCTCGAGGGTCAGGTAATCCAGGCCGACATCGACCAGGAAGCCCAGGCGTTCGGCGATCTCCTTGACGATCTTGCTGGCGATCTCGCCGCGCCAGCCGGGCAGGTCGAGCTGGCGGAAGAAGCTCAGTGCATCGTCGATCGGCAGCACCACCAGGTCCGGCAGCGGCCGGTCGGCGACGAACACGTTGCGCGCGGCCTTGTTCAGGCGCGCGCCCTTGCAGTCCGGGCACGGCCGTTCGCTGATGTACTTGGCCAGTTCCTCGCGCACCGCCGGCGATTCGGTCTCGCGGTAGCGGCGCTCCAGGTTGGGGATGATGCCTTCGAAGCGATGCTTGCGCTGGGTGCGGCCGCCGGCATCGGTGAAGTAGGTGAAGGTGATGGTCTCGTCGCCGCTGCCGTACAGCACCGCCTGGCGCACGCTCGCCGGCAGCGACTGCCAGGGCGCGTCGACGTCGAACTTGTAGTGCTTGGCCAGCGAGGCGATCAGCTGGAAGTAGTACGCGTTGCGCCGGTCCCAGCCGCGTACCGCGCCGGCCGACAGCGACAGCTCCGGATGCACCACCACCCGCTCGGGATCGAAGAACTCGGCCACGCCCAGGCCGTCGCAGCTCGGGCAGGCGCCCATCGGCGCGTTGAACGAGAACAGGCGCGGTTCCAGTTCCGGCAGCGAGTAGTCGCAGACCGGGCAGCTGTACTTGGAGGAGAACAGGTGCGGCGCGGCCGCGGTGTCGTCCAGCGACTGCACCGACACCATGCCGTCGGCCAGCTTCAGCGCGGTCTCGAAGCTCTCGGCCAGGCGCTGCTTGATGTCCTCGCGCGGGCGGAAGCGGTCGATCACCGCCTCGATGGTGTGCTTCTGGCGCAGCGCCAGCGCCGGCACCGCGTCGATCTCGTACAGCTCGCCGTCCACGCGCACGCGCACGAAGCCCTGCGCGCGCAGTTGTTCGAACACCTGCGCATGCTCGCCCTTGCGCTCGCGGATCACCGGCGCCAGCAGCATGTAGCGCTGCTCCGGGTCCAGGGTCAGCACCTGGTCGACCATCTGGCTGACCGTCTGCGCCTCCAGCGGATAGCCGTGGTCGGGGCAGCGCGGCTGGCCGACGCGCGCATACAGCAGGCGCAGGTAGTCGTAGATCTCGGTGATGGTGCCGACGGTCGAGCGCGGGTTGTGCGAGGTCGACTTCTGTTCGATCGCGATCGCCGGCGACAGGCCTTCGATGTGATCGATGTCGGGCTTCTCCATCACGCTGAGGAACTGTCGCGCGTACGCCGACAGCGACTCCACGTAGCGGCGCTGGCCCTCGGCGTAGATGGTGTCGAACGCCAGCGAGGACTTGCCGGACCCGGACAGGCCGGTGATCACGATCAGCTTGTCGCGCGGCAGGTCGAGGTCGAGGTTCTTGAGGTTGTGCGTCCGCGCGCCGCGGATGCGGATGTAATCCATCGCCATGAAGAGATTCCGGAATGTGCCGGCCGTGGCGGTGCCGCTGGCCAGTGTGGGGGCGGAAAGGGGACGGCAATCGATCAGCGTACCCAGCTTGTCAGGTGGGGGCAATTGCCGCAGATCCCAGCGCCGCCGGGCGCCGGCGGCTGGCTGGTTCAGGCAGCCGCGCCGGCCCGCGGGGCTTGACAGTCCGGGCCTGGGTGGGCTTGACCCTGCCGCGCACGGCGGCTTACAATCCCGCTCCTGTCTGCCCGAAACGGCACGGCAGGAACGACCACAATAACTACAGAGGAAGTCTGGTCATGTACGCAGTACTGGTCACCGGCGGTAAGCAATACCGCGTCGCGCAGGGCGAAACGCTCCGCGTGGAAAAGCTCGAAGTCGAAGCCGGCAACGAGATCACGTTCGACAACATCCTGATGCTGGGCGACAGCGACGGCATCAAGATCGGCGACGCGCTGAAGGGCGCCGCCGTCACCGCCAAGGTCGTGGCCCACGGCCGCGCCGACAAGGTGCGCATCATCAAGTTCCGCCGCCGCAAGCACCACATGAAGCGTCAGGGTCATCGGCAGCACTACACCGAAATCGAGATCACCGGGATCGCTGGTTCCGGCGACAACAAGTAAGGAGCAGCAGTCATGGCACACAAAAAAGGCGTAGGTTCCTCGCGCAACGGCCGCGACTCCAACCCGAAGTACCTGGGCGTGAAGATGTTCGGCGGCCAGGCCATCGAAGCCGGCAACATCATCGTGCGTCAGCGCGGCACCCAGTTCCACCCGGGCGCCGGCGTCGGCCTGGGCCGCGACCACACCCTGTTCGCGCTGGTCGACGGCAAGGTCGAGTTCTCGGTGAAGGGCGCCAAGAAGCGCCGCACCGTGAGCGTGGTCACCGAGGCGTAAGTCGCCGGTGTCCAGGGCCTGCGCCGTGGCGCAGGCTTGCTGACGAAAGCCCCGCTTCGGCGGGGTTTTTGTTTTGCGGCTGGGAATGGGGAGTGGGGAATCGGGAATGGCAAAGGCGCCTCCCGTGAACTCGCCCTGTCCTGGTTGCGTCAGACAATGCAGTGATGGAGTTTGCCGATCTGTGGCTGCGACATAGAATCGTCGCCGCGGCGATGGCTCGCTTTTCCCATTCCCGATTCACCATTCCCCATTCCCGGTTGTTATCCATGAAACTCGTAGACGAAGCGGAAATCCAGGTCACGGCCGGCAATGGCGGCAATGGCTGCATCGGCTTTCGCCGCGAGAAGTTCATCCCGCTGGGTGGGCCCGACGGCGGCGACGGCGGCAATGGCGGCAGCGTGTGGCTGGTCGCCGACGAGAATCTCAATACCCTGGTCGACTTCCGTCACCAGCGCGCGTTCCGTGCGCAGCGCGGCGAGAACGGCATGGGCCGGCAGATGTACGGCAAGGCCGGCGAGGACCTGACCATCACCGTGCCGGTCGGCACCGTGGTGATCAACGTCGAGACCGACGAGGTCATCGGCGACCTGATCGCGCATGGCGACCGCCTGCTGGTCGCGCAGGGCGGCAAGGGCGGCCTGGGCAACATGCACTTCAAGAGTTCGGTGACCCGCGCGCCGCGCAAGGCGACGCCGGGCGAGGAGGGCGAGGAGCGCACGCTCAAGCTGGAGCTGAAGCTGCTGGCCGACGTCGGCCTGCTGGGCTTCCCCAATGCCGGCAAGAGCACCTTCATCCGTGCCGTGTCCGCGGCGACGCCGAAGGTCGCCGACTATCCGTTCACCACGCTGTACCCGAACCTGGGCGTGGTCAGCGTGGAGGCCTACCGCAGCTTCGTGATCGCCGACATTCCCGGGCTGATCGAGGGTGCCGCCGACGGCGCCGGCCTCGGTGCGCAGTTCCTGCGCCACCTGCAGCGCACCCGCCTGCTGCTGCACCTGGTGGATCTGGCGCCGATGGAGGGTGGCGTGGATGGCGTATCGCCGACCGAGCAGGTGCGCGCGATCGAGCGCGAGCTGCAGAAGCACGACCCGGAGCTGCTGGCCAAGCCGCGCTGGCTGGTGCTGAACAAGGCCGACCTGATGTTCGAGGACGAGGCGCGTGCGCTGGCCGAGCAGGTCGTCGCCGAGCTGGGCTGGACCCAGCCCTGGTACCTGGTGTCGGCGCTGGGCCGCGAAGGCACCTGGCCGATCATGAAGGACGTGATGGCGTTCTTCGACCGCCAGCGCGAGGAGGCGCTGGAGGCGGCCGCCAATGCCTCCTGAGCGTCGCGCCGTCCCGCGGCGCGCGGGGCAGGGTGACGCGCACACGAAAAACCCGGCCGAGGCCGGGCTTTTTCGTGGTGCTGCCGGAAGCGTGGGCGCTTCCGGCGTCGACGGCGGCCGATCAGGCGGCGGTCTTGATCGCCTTGATGCGGGCGCTCAGGCGGCTCTTGTGACGGGCAGCCTTGTTCTTGTGGATCAGGCCACGCGAGCTGAAACGGTCGAGGATCGGCTGGGCGATGGCGAAAGCGGCTTCGGCGCCGGCTGCGTCGTTGGCGTCCAGGGCCTTGATGACCTTCTTGACGGCGGTGCGCAGCATCGAACGCTGAGCCGTGTTGCGCGCGTTGCGCACGACGGTCTGCTTGGCGCGCTTCTTGGCGGACTTGATATTGGCCACGGTGGTGGTTTCCTGGAAAGCTGTGTGGTGGATAAAAACAAGCGGGAGAGTATGAAGCGTCCGAATATTCGCGTCAAGTCAATTGTCAAGAGGGCCGTCGCATGAGCCAGCCGCGCATGCTTCGCGGGCTGCTCTCCTTCAGCAGCATGACCATGGTCTCGCGCGTGCTGGGACTGGTGCGCGACCAGGCCATCACCATTTCCTTCGGCGCCAACGCCACCACCGACGCCTTCTGGGTGGCGTTCCGCATTCCCAACTTCCTGCGCCGGCTGTTCGCCGAGGGCTCGTTCGCCACCGCGTTCGTGCCGGTGTTCACCGAGGTGAAGGAAACCCGCCCGCACGCCGACCTGCGCGCGCTGATGTCGCGGGTGTCCGGCACCCTGGGCGGGGTGCTGCTGCTGGTCACCGCGCTGGGGCTGATCTTCACCCCGCAGGTGGCGATGCTGTTCAATCCTGGCGCTACCGACGACCCGGCCAAGTTCGGGTTGATCGTCGATCTGCTGCGGTTGACCTTCCCGTTCCTGCTGTTCGTGTCGCTGACCGCGCTGGCCGGCGGCGCGCTCAACAGCTTCCACCGCTTCGGCCTGCCGGCGCTGACCCCGGTGATCCTCAACCTGTGCATGATCGCCGGCGCATTGTGGCTGGCGCCGCGGCTGCAGGTGCCGATCCTGGCGATGGGCTGGGCGGTGCTGGTGGCCGGCGTGCTGCAGTTGCTGTTCCAGTTGCCGGCCTTGCGCGGCATCGACCTGCTGACCCTGCCGCGCTGGGGCTGGCGGCATCCGGACGTGCGCCGGGTGCTGACCCTGATGGTGCCGACGCTGTTCGGTTCCTCGATCGCGCAGATCAACCTGCTGCTGGACACGGTGATCGCCTCGTTCCTGTACGCCGGCTCGCAGAGCTGGCTGTCGCAGGCCGACCGCTTCCTGGAGCTGCCGCTGGGCGTGTTCGGGGTGGCCCTGGGCACGGTGATCCTGCCGGCGCTGTCGCGGCACCACGTCAAGACCGATCGCGCGGGATTTTCCAGCGCGCTGGACTGGGGGCTGCGCACCACCTTGCTGATCGCGGTACCGGCGATGCTGGGGCTGATGCTGCTGAGCCAGCCGCTGGTGGCGACCCTGTTCCAGTACGGCAAGTTCACCGCCTTCGACACGCGCATGGCGGCGATGTCGGTGTTCGGGCTGAGCTTCGGCCTGCCGGCGTTCGCCCTGCTCAAGGTACTGCTGCCGGCGTTCTATTCGCGCCAGGACACGCGCACGCCGGTGCGCGCCGGCGTCGCCGCGCTGGTCGCCAACATGGCGCTGAACCTGTTGTTCCTGGCGATCCTGTACCAGCTGTGGGTGCCGGCGGAACTGCGTGCGCAGGGCGTGCGCGCGGCGCTGGCGGCGGTGCCGGGGCTGCACCTGGCGCTGGGCCTGGCCAGTGCGGTGGCCAGCTACCTCAACCTGTCGCTGCTGTGGCGCTGGCTGCGCCGCGACCAGGTCTACCAGCCCAAGCCGGGCTGGAGCGGCTACCTGCTGCGGCTGGGCGTGGCCTGTGCGGCGATGGCCGCGGTGCTGGCGCTGGGCCTGCACTGGCTGCCGGCGTTCACCACCATGGACAAGTGGCACCGCATCGGCAGCCTGTTGCTGCTGGTCGGCGGCGGCGGCGCGGTGTATCTGCTGGCGTTGCTGGCGCTGGGGTTCCGGCCGCGGGATCTGCGCGAGCATTGAAGCCGGGGTCCGGGGTCCGGGGTCCGGGGGCCGGGACCCGGGACCCGGGACCCGGGACCCGGGACCCGGGAGTTTCCGCGAGTGCCAAGCGCTTGCGATTGCACTGTGGGAGGGGCTTCAGCCCCGACGGGCCTTCCCGGGAAAGCCCGTCGGGACTGAAGTCCCTCCCGCAGAAAGTGATCACTTTGTTTTTGCCGGATCGCCTGGCGGCGGTCTGGCTCCGCACGCCGATGCTGCCGTCCCGGGTCCCGGGTCCCGGGTCCCGAGCCCCGAGCCAAGCCCCCACCCGCTATACTCGACGGTTACGCATCATCGACCGGCGCTTCCTGCGCCGGCGCTTCGGACCGAGGAATGAGCAGGCTGTTTAGAGACGTCGAGGGCGGGACCCTGTTCCCGCAGGGAAGCGTGGTCTGCATCGGCGCCTTCGATGGCCTGCACCTGGGCCACCGCGCGCTGGTGCGGCAGGCGATCGCGCGCGCGCGCGAAGCGGGCGTGCCGGCGGTGGCGCTGAGCTTCGAGCCGCTGCCGCGCGAGTTCTTCGCCCCGGCCGCGCCGCCGCCGCGGTTGACCCTGGCCCGGGCCAAGGTGCAGGGCCTGCACCGGCTCGGCATCGACAGCGTCGGCCTGCTGCGCTTCGACCGGCGCATGGCCTCGATGAGCGCGGAAGACTTCGTGCAGCGCGTGCTGGTCGAGCGCCTGCGCGCGCGCGAGGTCTGGATCGGCCCGGCGTTCCGCTTCGGCCACAAGCGTGGCGGCGACATCGCGCTGCTGCGCGCGCTGGGCGCGCGGCACGGCTTCGCCGCCGACGAGATCGCGCCGGTGCACCTGCGCGAGGAGCGCATTTCCAGCACCCGCATCCGCGAGTTGCTGGTAGCGGGGGAGTTCGCCCATGCCGCCGAACTGCTCGGCCGCCCGTACGCGATCGGCGGCCGCGTGGTGCGCGGCAAGCAGCTCGGGCGCACGCTCGGCTATCCCACCGCCAACCTGCGGTTCGCCCGCACCCCGGCGCTGTCCGGCATCTACGCCACCTGGGTGCACGGGGTGGCGGCGCAGCCGTGGCCGTCGGTGTCCAGCTTCGGCACCCGCCCGACCGTGCAGGGCGTGGAGCCGCTGCTGGAAGCGCACCTGTTCGATTTCCAGGGCGACCTGTACGGTCGCCACATCGAGGTGGAGTTCGTCGCCAAGCTGCGCGACGAGGAAACCTTTGCCGATCTGCCGGCGCTGACCGCGCAGATGCACCGCGACGCCGCGCTGGCGCGGCAACTGCTCGCCGCCCCTGCGGTGGCGGGCATGCCGCCCGTGTCCGCCGCCCCGCGTGCGGACCTCCCCCTGAAGACCACCGACCGGTAACTGCCCGTGACCCAGGACTACAAAGCCACCCTCCATCTGCCGGCGACCGAGTTCCCGATGCGCGGCGACCTGCCCAAGCGCGAGCCGGATATCCTGGCGCGCTGGGAGAGCGAGGGCCTGTACACGCGGCTGCGCGACAACGCCCAGGGCCGGCCGCTGTTCGTGCTGCACGACGGCCCGCCCTACGCCAATGGCGCGATCCACCTCGGGCATGCGGTCAACAAGATCCTCAAGGACATCATCGTCAAGTCCAAGTACCTGGCCGGCTACGATGCGCCGTACATCCCGGGCTGGGACTGCCACGGCCTGCCGATCGAGATCGCGATCGAGAAGAAGTTCGGCAAGGTCGGAGTGAAGCTGGACGCCGTGCAGTTCCGGCAGAAGTGCCGCGAATACGCCAACGAGCAGATCGACATCCAGCGCCGCGACTTCAAGCGCCTGGGCGTGATCGGCGACTGGGACAACCCCTACCGCACGCTGGACTTCCATTTCGAGGCCAACGAGATCCGCGCGCTGGCCCGGATCGTCGAGAACGGCCACCTGACCCGCGGCGTGAAGCCGGTGCACTGGTGCTTCGACTGCGGCTCGGCGCTGGCCGAGGCCGAGATCGAGTACGCCGACAAGCAATCGCCGACGGTGGACGTGGCCTACACAGCCCGCGACGGCGCGGCGCTGGCCGCCGCGTTCGGTGCGACCCTGCCGGACGGTGCGGAAGTGGCGGTGCCGATCTGGACCACCACGCCGTGGACGCTGCCGGCCTCGCTGGCGGTGTCGCTGGGGCCGGAGCTGGTCTATGCGCTGGTCGAAGGCCCGGCCCGCGACGGCCGCCGCCGCTGGCTGGTGCTGGCCGACGCGCTGGCCGAGCGCGCGCTGCAGCGTTACGGGGTGGATGAGGTGGTGGTGCACGGCCGCGTCGCCGGCGCGGTGCTGGAACACCAGGTGCTGGCGCACCCCTTCTACGACGAGCGCGACGTGCCGGTGATCCTCGGCACCCACGTGTCCGACACCGACGGTACCGGCGCGGTGCACACCGCCCCCGGCCACGGCCAGGAGGACTACGTGGCGGTCAAGCCGTACGGGCTGCTGGAGCGCTACGGCGCGGCGCAGATCAACCCGGTGGATGCGCGCGGCGTGTACCTGCCGTCGACCCCGGCGGTCGATGGCACGGAACTGGCCGGGCTGCACATCTGGAAGGCCAACGACGTCATCGCCGACCTGTTGGCCGCGCGTGGGCTGCTGCTGGCGCGCGCCAGCATGGTCCACAGCTATCCGCATTGCTGGCGGCATAAGACCCCGATCGCGTTCCGCGCCACCCCGCAGTGGTTCATCTCGATGGAGCAGGCCAACCTGCGCGCCGAGGCGCTGCAGGCCATCGAGGGCGTGCACTGGTACCCGGCCTGGGGCCAGGCGCGCATCGCCGGCATGGTCGCCGGGCGCCCGGACTGGACGATCTCGCGCCAGCGCACCTGGGGCGTGCCGATCGCGCTGTTCGTGCACCGCGAGACGGGCGAGCCGCACCCGCGCAGCACCGAACTGATGCGCCAGGTCGCCGACCGGGTCGAGGAGGGCGGGGTGGACGTGTGGTACGCGCTGGACGCCGCCGAACTGCTCGGCGACGAGGCGGGCGACTACGAGAAGATCACCGACATCCTCGACGTCTGGTTCGATTCCGGCGTCACCCACGAGGCGGTGCTGACCGAACGCGGCCTGCCCAAGCCGGCCGACCTGTACCTGGAAGGTTCCGACCAGCACCGCGGCTGGTTCCAGTCCTCGCTGCTGACCGGCGTGGCGCTGGACCACGCGGCGCCGTACCGGCAGTGCCTGACCCACGGCTTCACCGTGGACGAGCACGGTCGCAAGATGTCCAAGTCGCTGGGCAACGGCATCGAGCCGCAGGACATCATGAAGACCCTCGGCGCGGACATCCTGCGCCTGTGGATCGCCTCGGCCGACTACAGCAACGAGATGTCGCTGTCGCAGGAGATCCTCAAGCGCAACGCCGATGCCTACCGGCGCCTGCGCAACACCGCGCGCTTCCTGCTCGGCAACCTGCACGGCTTCAACCCGGCCGTGCACCTGCGGCCGCTGCCGGAACTGGTGGCGCTGGACCGCTGGATCGTGCACCGCGCCTACGAGGTGCAGGAGCAGATCAAGGCCGCCTACGCGCGCTACGACTTCGCTGCGATCGTGCAGGCGCTGCTGAACTTCTGCAGCGTGGACCTGGGGTCGCTGTACCTGGACGTGACCAAGGACCGGCTGTACACGATGGCCGAGGACTCGCTCGGCCGGCGCTCGGCGCAGACCGCGATGTTCCATGTCGCCGAGGCCTTCGTGCGCTGGATCGCGCCGATCCTGAGCTTCACCGCCGACGAGCTGTGGGGCTACCTGCCGGGCGCGCACCTGGGCAACGTGCTGTTCGCGACCTGGTACGAAGGCCTGGCACCGTTGCCGGACGACGCGGCGCTGAGCGCGGCCGACTTCGAGCAGTTGCTGGCGCTGCGCGAGCAGGTGGCCAAGGTGCTGGAGCCGATGCGCGGCAACGGCGTGATCGGTGCCGCCCTGGAGGCGGAGATCACCGTCGCCGCCGACGCCGCCACCGCGGCGAAGCTGCAGCCGCTGCAGGAAGAGCTGCGCTTCCTGTTCATCAGCGGCGACGTGGTGGTGCGCGAGGCCAGCACCGACGAGATCTTCGTCAGCGCCCAGGCCACCGAGAAGCCCAAGTGCGTGCGTTGCTGGCACTACCGCGCCGACGTCGGCGCCGACCCGGCGCACCCGGAACTGTGCGGCCGCTGCGTCAGCAACATCGAAGGGCCGGGCGAGGAGCGCCGCTGGTTCTGAGTGCCGTCCCCGGCCACGCGGCTTGCGCGTCGCCGGGACCGACGGCGGCGCCGTGGCTGCGGTGCCGGCCATCCTTCCTTTCCTTCTTCGCCCAAGGCGGACTTCCCGCATGACCGCACGACCCAACCCCTCCGCCCTGATCTGGCTGCTGCTGTCGGCCGCGGTGATCGGCCTGGACCAGTGGAGCAAGGCCTGGGTGCTGTCCAGCCTGCCCGAGTTCACCGCGGTGCCGGTGATCCCAGGTTTCTGGAACTGGTACCGCACCTACAACACCGGCGCGGCATTCAGTTTCCTGAGCCAGGCCGGCGGCTGGCAGCTCTGGTTCTTCACCGCGCTGGCGGTGGGCATCAGCGCCCTGCTGGGCTGGTGGCTGGCGCGCACCCCGCGCGGCGAGTGGCGCAGCGCGCTGCCTTACGCGCTGGTGATCGGCGGGGCGATCGGCAACGTGATCGACCGGCTGATGCACGGCCACGTGGTCGATTTCATCCAGTGGTACGTGGGCGAGCACTACTGGCCCTCGTTCAACATCGCCGACTCGGCGATCGTCGCCGGCGCCATCGGCATCGCCCTGTTCGGCGTGTTCGACGGCAAGGCGAAGCGAAAAGCGGGATAATCGGTGCCACTCTCCCTGTCGAAGCGCCTGGCCCCCTGCGGCCGGCGGATCTAGCTAATGGATGTCCTGCTCGCCAACCCCCGCGGCTTCTGCGCCGGCGTCGATCGCGCCATCGAGATCGTCAAGCGCGCCATCGAAACCCTGGGCGCGCCGATCTACGTGCGCCACGAGGTGGTGCACAACCGCTTCGTGGTCGACGACCTCAAGCAGCGCGGCGCGATCTTCGTCGAGGAACTGGACGAGGTGCCCGACGGCAACACGGTGATCTTCAGCGCCCACGGCGTGGCCCAGGCGGTGCGCCAGGAGGCCGAGCGGCGCGGGCTGAAGGTGTTCGATGCGACCTGCCCGCTGGTCACCAAGGTGCATTTCGAGGTGGCCCGGCACTGCCGCGCCGGCCGCGATGTGGTGCTGATCGGCCACGCCGGCCACCCGGAGGTGGAAGGCACGATGGGGCAGTGGGACCGCGAGTGCGGCACCGGCCGCATCTACCTGGTCGAGGACATCGAGCAGGTCGCCACGCTGGACGTGCAGCAGCCGGAGAACCTGGCCTACACCACCCAGACCACGCTGTCGGTGGACGACACCCGCGGCATCATCGAGGCGCTGCGCGCGCGCTACCCGGCGATGCAGGGGCCGAAGAACGACGATATTTGCTACGCCACCCAGAACCGCCAGGACGCCGTGCGCGACCTGGCCAGGGAGTGCGACCTGGTGCTGGTGGTCGGTTCGCCGAACAGTTCCAATTCCAACCGGCTCAGCGAGCTGGCGCGGCGCGACGGGGTGGAGTCCTACCTGATCGACGGCGCCGACGAGATCGATCCCGCCTGGATCGCCGGCAAGCGCCGCATCGGTCTGACCGCCGGCGCCTCGGCGCCGCAGGTGCTGGTGGACGGCGTGATCGCGCGGCTGCGCGAACTCGGCGCCGACGGCGTGTCGGAACTGGCGGGCGAACCGGAGTCGATGGTGTTCGCCCTGCCGAAGGAATTGCGGCTGCGTCTGGTCGACTGACGGGGGCGTTCGGTCGCGTGTTCGTACGCTGGATGGGCGTATCTGTCGTGGCGCGCGTAGGAGCGGCTGTCAGCCGCGACGGGCGTTCCCGGTAAAGCCTGTCGCGGCTGATCCCCGAAAAGGGGACAAGAGCCGTTCCTGCGAGATGACGTGATGGGGTGCTGTCGCGTGGCAAGCGCCACGGCTTACTGGCGCTGCATGCCGCGCGGCCGTCCCTGTGCATCGAACTCGATGCCCACGCTGACGCGATCGCCTTCCACGCCGTCCGGCATCCAGCGCAGGCGGCCGCGCCGGCCCACCAGCACGTACACGTGATCCACCTTCTTCGGCTCGGCCTGTAGCGCCTCGCCCTGTTCCTGCAAGGCCGTGGCCACCCGGTAGGCGCCCTCGAAATCGATGTCCTGCAGCGCGGCGGTGTCGGTGGCTGGCTTGAGGAACGGCCCGAACATGCGCGGATTCACTGGCGCATCCTTGTGCCAGGCCTCGTCGTGGAAGCTGTATTCGTCCACGTGGTCCGGCTGTGCGGGGTCCAGCAGTTCGAGTCCGATCCGGTTGTCGTAGAAATGCACGGCATGGAACACGCGCAGGTCGTGGCCCTGCAGGTCGGGCAGGTCCGCCAGCGCCTGCCGCGCCGCGCGCAGCCGCTGCGGGTCGAACAGCAGGTTGCCGCGTGGTGCCGGTGTCGGCGCCGGCTCGGTGTCGGCAGCATGGGCAGTCGGGGTCGGCACCGCCAGCGATTGCGGCTTGGAGGGGGCCTGCAGGGCAGCCCCTGGGCCCGCCGCCTGCAGGGTGGCGCGGATGGTGTCCCAGGCGCCGCCGGCGAAGGCGAGGCCGCCGAGCAGCAGCACCACGCCGGCGAAGACCAGTGGGGTGGGCGGCGTCTTCATGGCAGCTCCAGGTCGGCGCGGGCGGGGTGTTGCGGGTCGTACAGCACCGACACCGTGTCGCGCGGCAGTTGTCCGACGTCGAGCAGCGACACGAACCGCCGCATTGTCGCCTCGTGCGGGTTGCCAGACGCGTCCTCGAACGCCACGCGGAACTCCACCTGCGGCTGCTCGTTGAGGGTGGTGCCGGTCTGGCGCACGTCCAGCACCCGCGCACGCGCGCGCAGGCCGCGGTACTTCAGGGTCTCGTCGGTGGCGTTGCGGCGGATCACGCGCAGGATCACGCGCAGCGCCAGCACGTAGCCGTTGAGCACCAGCGCACTCATCAGCAGCGGATGGTTGAAGGACAGGAAGGTCCAGCCCATGCCGCGGTTCTGCAGGCGCCAGGCCGCCACGTAGGCAGCACCGACCAGGACCACCAGCAGCACGGCGCCGGCCGCGCGGCGCCACAGGCTGGCGCGGTCCAGCGCCGGCTCGGCGTCCTCCAGCACCAGGTTCGGCGCGGCGCCCGGGGCGGTGCTCAGCCGCAGCGGCACGGTGCGCCCGCTCTCGAAGCGGCGTTGCGCCGGCTTGCGGTCCACGATCAGCAGGGTGTCGCGGATGGGCGTGCCGGACAGGTTGTCGAAGGCCAGGGTCAGCGACAGCTGCGGCCAGCCCTTGACCTCGACCCCGGTGGGAGCGGCGCGTTCGATCAGTGCCTCGCGGCGCACGCCGTGGGCGAGCAGGTAGCGCACGCGGTGCAGGGCGCGCCCGGGCATCAGCAGCAAGGTGTCCAGGTAGGCGTAGAGCAGGTGCAGCCACAGGCCCAGCGACAGCGCCAGCAGGGTCAGCGCCCATGCGGGCGTGCTGGGCTGGGCCAGTACGCGTGGCCAGTCGCTGGCGAAATAGAGGATGCAGGGGAAGGGGATGGCGAAGAACAGCAGAAACGCGAGCCAGAACCAGGCGAACAACTTCACGATGAGCAGGGGGAGGGGGACGACGGGGGCCGGAGGGTAACCCATCGATTGCGGTGCTCGCGCGAAGGCCCGGGCAGCGATTGACCCCGGCCCGGGCCGACGCCTAGAATTGCCAGTTCCGCCGGAATAGCTCAGTCGGTAGAGCGGCGCATTCGTAATGCGTAGGTCGCAGGTTCGACTCCTGTTTCCGGCACCAGTTGCACCAGGAAGGCAGCCGCAAGGCTGCCTTCCTGGTTTCTGCGATGGCGTTTTCTGCGACGCAGGTCCGTACGCGCGGCCGCAAGCGAGTGGCCCGGCTGATGCGCGAGGACGGCTTGCGCGGCAAGACCGAGGGCTGCTTCACGCCGTGCACCACCGACAGCCGCCACGCCCGGCTGCTGGCGGAGGGCCGACTGGACCGCCAGTTCGCCGTGGCTCACCCTTTACCGGCCTGGGTTGGGGACATCACCTACCTGCCGACCCGCGAAGGCTGGCTATACCTGGCTGCCGTGCTCAACCTGCGCACTCGGCAGGTGCTTGGCTGCAGCCTGTGCGAACGCATGCCCGGCGACCTAGTGTGGCAAGCCTTCCTCTATGCCTGGTCGGCCTGTCCGGTTGGCGCCGGTGTGCTGTTCCACTCCGACCGCGGTAGCCAGTACGCCAGCGGCGCCTTCGGCAAGACCCTGGCCGCGCATGCGTCGTGCCCAGCATTAGCCGCAAGGGCAACTGCTGGGGCAGTGCGGTAGCCGAAAGCTTCTTCGCCACGCTTAAGAACGAAGAATCCATCGGTGTCTACCGAATCAAGGCTGACGCCCACACCGCCATCGCCAGCTACATTTTCCGGATGGAGAAGAAGCGACCGGCGCGGCGTCCCAGCCGCTATGAATTGAGTCAGACCCAATGGGAGCGGATCGCAGATTTGCTTCCCGGCAAAGCCAGCGATCCAGGGCTCACTGCGTGCGACAATCGTTTGTTCGTTGATGCAGTGTTGTGGGTTTTACGCTCTGGCGCACGCTGGAGCGACCCGTCGCCGCGCTATGGCCCTACAAAAGCGTGCATAAGCGGTGGCGGCCAAGGGTGTGTGGGAGCGGGTGCTTCAGGCGCTGATCCGCGACCGCGATAACGAATACTCGCTGATCGACAGCAGCATCGTCCGGACGCACGCACAGGCGGCGACCGGAAAAGAGGGGGATTCGGACGTGGCTTTGGGGCGTTCCCGAGGAGGCCTGAGTACCAAGATTCACCTGGTCGTTGATGGGCAAGGCCGACTGCAGCGCTTTTTTCTCACCGACGGGCAACGCAACGACATCACTCAGGCTCCGCTGCTGCTTGCCGGCTTCACGCCAAAGTACGTGCTTGCAGACAAGGGATACCACAGTCAGGAACTGGTCTCCTTGATCCGAGCACAAGGCGCCGAACCAGTGATTCCACCCCGTCTTTGCCAGCAGCCAAAGCAGTATGACCGCACGCCCTATCGGTTGCGCAATCGGCTCGAGCGCTGCTTTGCCAAGCTCAAACAGTTCCGGTGCATCGCTACACGCTTCGACCGAAAACCTGCGAACTTCCTAGCATTCCTGTACCTCGCGTCTATCCCGCTATGTATGCCTTGAATGTCGATTGGACCTAGTGAGCCAAGCAAATTTGTCGACCTTCCGCTTGGGCGGGCGGGCACCTAAAAGTCAATACTATCCAGTTGACAAATGAAGTTCGGAAGTCGAAACTTTGAGCCACATCAAGGACGCGATGTGCTAGATGCAAAATAAAATTTTCCGCCAAGAGGCGCTTGCCTCGGCGCAGTCAAGGTGGTTAGGGGGATTTTCAATAAGCCAACCCCTAGCTTTGGGCTGGTTGTGTTCAGTAGCAGCACTCGCTGCGATTGCGATCATTGTATTTCTGATATTCGGTGAATATACGCATCGCTCACGTGTATCCGGCGAATTGGTGCCTGCGAAAGGCATGTCAATAATTTTGGCGCCTGCTACCGGCGTACTATCTCGCGTCGATGTTCAGGAAGGTGATGCGGTTCTCGCCGGCCAGACCATTGCAGTAGTCGAGATTTCCAGCATGACTGTGCGAAATGGTGATGTGGAGAAAGCAATCAATGAGCAGCTTGATATTAGGATTAAAAGCGTTGAGCACTCAAAGCTATATCATAGGCAGCAACTTCATGCTCAAGAGGGTGGCTTACGGCAACAGCTAGAAGCCGCTATACAAGAGCTATCGCAGCTTGACAATCAGATATTAAATCGCAGGAAGCAGATCGGCATAGCTGAGGAGATACTGGGGCGAATGCGTCAGCTTAGGGACGGACGCTATATTAGCTTGACTCAAATTAAACAACAAGAGACCGAGTTGCTGTCCCTAAATAGTGAAATTGATGAGTTAAAGAGAAGTAAAGCAGTCAGCCAGCGAACTGTTGCTCAACTTCGGCAAGCACTAGATGAGCTTCCCGAGCAACAAAAGCTTAATTCCGCTTCTTATGATAATAGCATGGCTGAGCTGACTCAGCAGGCAATTGAAAATTCCATCCGCGGCGAGATCGCTATAACTGCACCTGTATCTGGGGTGGTTGCAAATGCCTTATATAAGCCAGGTCAAGCTATCCAGTCAGGCAAGATTATAGCAAATATTCTTCCGGAGGATGATCACTTAGAGGCAGAGCTGATGGTGCCGAGTCGAGCAATTGGCTTTGTAAAAAATGGCGATAAAGTTAACATTAGATATCAGGCGTTCCCTTACCAAAAGTTTGGGCATGGCGTAGGTGTAGTTGAGCGAGTTTCGCGCAGCGCAATAGAGAAAGAGCCCAAAGGGGTAAGTAGAAAAGACGAGGCGGATAGCTATTATCGCCTTATAGCTAGTATTAATCAGCAGGCCATCAAGGTGCATGGGAAATATGAGCCGCTATTGCCTGGGATGATTGTTGAGGCGGACATTCTTGGTGAGAGAAGAAGCCTGTTGCAGTGGATCTTTGATCCTTTTTATTCGATGCGAGAGGATCTGGCTAGCGAATAAAATTCCGCTATGGCAGCAATGCCATGCTGACGCTAAGGTTCGAGGCGATACATCGAGCCAACTTATGAAAAAGGAGCTTTTGCATGGATAACGATATTGTGGAAATTAAGGACGATCAGCTCGACGAAATCGCCGGCGCAATGGAAGAGTGTAAGCCGGGGCAAGTGCCGACCAATGTCTATATTCGCTCGACGGGCAAGTGGTCGACCGGCTGTGACTAATATATAAGATCCACAGGGGTGGGCGCGCAAGCGCCCACCCTTCTTTCTTGGGTGACAACTCATGCGGCTCGGGGACAATGTGGTGCTGGTCGAGGGGAGCAAACGCGTGGCTCTCTATCACATGGCTTTAGGGAAGCTTATCCGTGCGCCGCTCTTCGTAAGAGAATTCGGCCTTGGGAAGCGGGAACCCAAGGGGGACATTGAAATCAGAACGGCAGAAAAGCTGATTTCTGCCGGATATCTGCAGAAAGAAAATGAATCGAAGTGGCTGCCCTACTCTGTTCAAGCTACCACGCCTAATATCTCTCCGCTTTCAAATTTGGTGGTGCTGGGTAGCGGGGATAATTATATACGGCTAAGAAATTTGCTGGAAAAAGATGAGCTCGCTTATCTGGTGAGGCATGTAGTTATTTTAAGTGCGGATGCCCGTTTTGACTATGCAGGCCTTATGAAGAAGCATGCGCTTTCATATGAGATTGCTTGTGAAATATCAGGCGAGATCCACTCTAAGGTGTTTAGTAAATTGGGGGGCTACGTCGCAACAAGAAGGCCGATTAGATTGAAAAACAATCGCGATCTTTTGCGAGTTGACTATCGCACTATGATTATATTGATTAATTTTGTAGAGTCAGTAGGTACAATTTTTATTGACGCCTTAGGTAACGTAACTCCGCATGTTAACGAGAAGCACTTCGTGCTAGGGGCTCTTGATGTAGCAGGTCTTAGTGGAATAATTTCTGGAGAGGCATATCGGCGCCATATCAGCAATCGTAAGGCTCAGCGAGCGCGCTGTGGATCATGCGAATTAAGGCTTGCCTGTCTTCATAGTTTTGTGGAGAGAGTAGACCCCAGCGACATTAGTAGTGAGCCTGCAATGTGCATGTACGACCCTAATGATGATTCCTATCAAAATGCGTTATTCACAAGATAACAAGGTTCTGCTTTTGGCGCGAGATTATGAGCATAATCTTGAAAGCCTCATTGCCCAGATATGCTGGCTCGGGGGAATGCCAGTCGTTGTCACGCTCAATGATCTCCGGAATTCATTTGCCACAACCATCATGAAGGATGGTAACGATACGACACTGATCGGCTGGG
>NZ_AQOK01000406.1:0-1400 GCF_000364645.1 Xanthomonas sp. SHU 308
CAGCCCCGGCAGCAGCCTGAGCGGCGCGGCCGCGCCGGCGCCCGCTCAGGGCGCGCGGAAGTGCCGGCGCAGGCCCTGCCAGCACTGCTGGTAGTCGCGCTGGCGATGCGCGGCGTCCAGCGCCTGTGCGGTCGGGCGCAGCACCGCACGGGTCTCGAACATGAAGGCCATGGTGTCGGCGATGACGTCCGGGCGCGACAGGTCGGCCTGCGAGGCCTTGTCGAAGGTGGCCGCGTCCGGGCCATGCCCACTCATGCAGTTGTGCAGCGACGCGCCGCCCGGGGCGAAGCCGTCGGCCTTGGCATCGTAGACGCCGTGCACCAGGCCCATGAACTCGCTGGCCACGTTGCGGTGGAACCACGGCGGCCGGAAGGTGTGCTGCGCCACCAACCAGCGCGGCGGGAAGATCGCGAAATCCATATTGGCGGTGCCGGGCGTGTCGCTGGGCGCGGTCAGCACGGTGAAGATGCTGGGATCGGGATGGTCGAAACTGATCGAGCCGATGGTGTTGAAGCGGCGCAGGTCGTACTTGTACGGCGCGTAGTTGCCGTGCCAGGCGACCACGTCCAGCGGCGAATGCCCGATCGGCGCGCGCCACAGATGGCCCTGGAACTTGGCGATCAGTGCGAAGTCGCCCTCGTCTTCCTCGTAGGCGGCGACCGGCGTGAGGAAATCGCGTGGGTTGGCCAGGCCGTTGGCGCCGATCGGCCCCAGGTCGGGCAGCCGCAGCAGGCCGCCGAAGTTCTCGCACACGTAGCCGCGCGCGGGGCCGTCGGGCAGTTCCACGCGGAAGCGCACGCCGCGCGGGATCACCGCGATTTCCTGCGGCGCCACTTCCAGCGTGCCCAGTTCGGTGCACAGGCGCAGTTGCCCGAGCTGCGGGACCAACAGCAGTTCCGCATCGGCGTTGTAGAAGAACCGGCCCTGCATCGACGCGTTGGCCGCATACAGGTGCACCGCCACGCCATGCTGCGCCTCGGCCGAGCCGTTGCCGGCCATCGTGTACAGGCCATCGACGAAGTCCACCGGCGTCTCCGGCAGCGGCAACGGGCTCCAGCGCAACTGGTCCGGCGGCACCGGACCGCGCTGGAAGTCGTTGTGGAACGCGCCGGCACGGTCGTAGGCGACGAAGCCGCCGTGCATCACCGCCGGGCGGATGCGGTACAGCCAGCTGCGTCGGTTGGCGCCGCGCGGCGCGGTGAACGCGGTGCCCGACAACTGCTCGGCGTACAGGCCGTGGGCCACGCGCTGCGGCGAGTTCTGCCCGACCGGCAACGCGCCGGTCACCGCCTCGGTGGCGAATTCGTTGCCGAAGCCGGACATGTAGCGATGATGGTCATGCATATGCTTGAGCCTTGGATATCAAGCCCCTCTCCCACCGGGAGAGGGGTTGGGGTGAG
>NZ_AQOK01000407.1:0-877 GCF_000364645.1 Xanthomonas sp. SHU 308
CGCCAACGGCCAGCGCCTGCGCCGTGGCAGGACACGACGCGGGCGGGGCACCGACGTCGGCGTGTCCACATCCGGGCGCAACGGCACTACTACTGCCCCGCTGCGCAAGGCATGCGCGCGCAGCTGCGCACTGCTGGCCTGCTGCGCCTGCGCCGCGGACGGCAGGTCGGCGTGCATCCGCGCGATGTCGAAATAGGCGGCCACGTGCGCCGGCGAGTGCCGCAGCCAGGCCAGGAACTCGGCCTGCCGCGCCGGCGGCAACGCGGTCTCGCGCTGCGCCAGGTACCAGTCCGCGGCCGCCTCGGCGACGCGCTGCGGATCCTCACGCATAGCGCGCCATGCCCTGCCGGCACACCGCCAGGCCCTTGATGATGTATTTCTTGACCATGTGGCTGGAGATCTGCAGTTGCTCGGCGATTTCCTGGTAGCCCAGTTCGTCGCGGTAGCGCAGCGTCATCGCCGCGCGACACTTCGGCGGCAGCCGCGCCATCAGCTCGGCCAGGCGCTGCCGGCGCTGCGCGCGGTGCACCTGTGCATCGGCCTCGCAGGGCACCGCCAGCCGCTCCAGCACATCGTCCAGGCAGGTGTCGCGCTGGCTGTTGCGCTGGTGCAGCAGCGCGTGCTCGCGCATCAGGTTGGCGGCGATGGTGAACAGGTAGGCTTCGGGATTGGCGATCTCCGGCGCATGCGCCTCGCTGCGCTGCAGCCGCAGCCACACTTCCTGCAGCAGGTCGTCGGCATCCCAGGCCGCGGCGCGACGCTTGCGGAAATAGCGGCTCAGCGACGGCCGCCATTGCAGGAACAGCCGCGACAACGCCGGCAGGGGTTCGGAACGCACCAGCCACTCGCAATGCCGGCGCCATCGGCGGGCGGGGGG
>NZ_AQOK01000408.1:0-17795 GCF_000364645.1 Xanthomonas sp. SHU 308
GGCCGGCGGATTCGGAAAGGCTGCGATGCTGGTCCTCGGCGATGACAGTCCGATGACGCACGGGTCCTGCGGGCGTAGCGGAGCGGTTGCGCCCCGGCAAGCATTCAGTTCACCGCTGACTGCCGGATTCGCGCGATCGGCGCATGCAACGCGGCCGGTCACCGCGCCTGCGCCCTCGCCATGGACGCGGCGGCGGCGGCAGCGCATCCCAGCGTTTCCCGTGCGGGACAGGATGTCTCTCGGAGCGGCCTTCCGTTCCGTCGGCATCGCCCCATATCGTGAAGGTTGCCGCGTCCAATCTTGGGCGGCGTTCGCATGAAGGATCTCTCCATGACCGACCCCATCGTCCAGATCAAGCCGCTTGGCTTCCCTTGGGACACGATCGACCCGTTCCTGTTCTGCGTCTACCACGACGATGCCTACCCCGCCGGCAACGGTGCGATGGGGCCGGCGGCGTCCCTGCATGGCCGCGCCATCGGCCAGGACTTCAGCCGCAAGGACGGCTGGAGCATGTATCACGGCGAAGAGATTCCCGGCTTTCCCGGTCATCCGCACCGTGGCTTCGAGACCGTGACCATCGTGCGCAAGGGCCTGATCGACCATGCCGATTCGCTCGGTGCGGCGGCGCGCTTCGGCGCCGGCGACGTGCAGTGGGTGACGGCCGGCGCGGGCATCGTCCATTCGGAGATGTTCCCGCTGCTGGACACGGCTGCGCCCAACCCGCTGGAACTGTTCCAGATCTGGCTCAACCTGCCGGCGCGCAACAAGCTGGCTGCGCCGCACTTCACCATGTTCTGGTCGGAAGACCTGCCGCGCTTCACCGCCACCGACGATGCCGGCCGCACCACCGAGGTGGCCTGCGTGGCCGGCCGCATCGGCCCGGTCGACGCCGCGCCCGGCAGCGCCGGCGGCCCGCTCGCGCCGCCACCGGATTCGTGGGCCGCGCAGGACGATGCCGATGTGGCCATCTGGACGATCCGCATGGCACCCGGCGCACGCTGGACCCTGCCCGCCGCGCAAGGCCGCGGCACGCGCCGCAGCCTGTATTTCTTCAAGGGCGCAGCGGTGACGGTGGGCGGGCGCCCGGTGACCCGCCACGCGGCGATCGAGCTGCGCGCCGATCAGGCGGTCGAGTTGGTCAATGGCGACGGCGAGGCGAGCGAGTTCCTGGTGCTGCAAGGCCGACCGATCGCCGAACCGGTGGCGCAACACGGTCCGTTCGTGATGAACACGCAGGCCGAGATCGCCCAGGCCATGGCCGACTATCGCCGCACCCAGTTCGGCGGCTGGCCATGGCGGGACGAGGCGCCGGTGCACGGCAGCGACCCGACCCGCTTCGCGCGACATCCCGATGGGCGCGAGGAACGGCCGGCGCCGCACGCGGTCGCCGCCGACGGCTAGGGCGTGTCGCCGATGCGAGAGGACGCCGCGTTCCCAGCCTCGTACACACCGATTCTGCGAGTCGCTTGGCGCCGTCCCCTCACCCCAACCCCCGCTCCGCGCCCCGGCCCGCGCTTGCGGCGCGGGCGCTCCAGGGTGCGCGCGCCAGTGGCGCGCAGACCGCACCCTGTCGGCCAAACGGGAGAGGGGCCAGGTGCTCAATAGCGGGCCGAGGCCAGCGCCTGCGCGCGCTCCAGTTGCTCGGCGATGCGCTTGCGCGCCTGCTGCAGGTCCTGGCGGGTGGCATCTTCCTTGGCCGCCGGCACCAGCTCGGCATCGATCACCGACAGCGCATCGGAATACTGCCGCACCACCGCCGCCGCGTAGGCGTTCATGTAGGCAGAGTTGTCTTTTTCATCGCCCAGCGCCTGCAGCTGCGCGCGGCCCTTGGCCACCTGCGCGTCGATCTTCTCCGCATCGCCGGGGCCGCCCTTGCCGGCCGTGGCCGGGTCCGCGTCGTGGTGCACGGCGATGGTCTCGCGGGCGAAGTCGGCCACGGTCTTGCTGACGTTGCGCGACAGCGCCTGCTTGGACAGCGCCACCACGTTGCCCTCCAGCACCTGCAGCATCGCCTTGGCCGAGGCGTCGCCGCCGATCGGTGCGCGTCCGCTTTCGCCACCCACCGGCGCGGCGGTGGGCTCCGGCGAGGTGGCCGGTGCGGTGCGCGAGGCCTGGTCGCCGGGCTTGCCGCAGCCGCTCAGCGCCACGGCGGTGAGCGCGGCGAGCAGGGTCAGGCGGAGGGGATGAAGAGGTGAGGTCATGGAACGCTCCTGGTTGGTCTGCGTTCCACCATGCCCAGCCAGCGCGCAAACCTGCGTGAATCGGCGGCGGCTGGCCGTAACGCAAGGCGCGATCGCGCGCACCAGGCGCGCCCTGCAGAGTCGCAACGCGGCAGATGCTCACTGCGATCCGTGATCGCCGCCAGGCCTGCCCCGATGCCGGAGCCGGCCTGGCGCGACCGGCTCCGGACACGGCTCAGCCGCAGCAGTAGCAGACCAGCGGCTTTCCGGGCCCGCCCGGCCCCAGCTCGCCGCCGAACGGTGCGCACTCCTGCTGGCAGGCCCAGGCACTGCAGGCCGCCTCCTTCTCGATGCCGTCGCCGGCGGTCGCCTGCACCGCGCCGAAGCCCATGCTGGCCAGGAACACGGCCGCAAGCATCCCGTTGCGTAACGCTGTCCAACGCTGTTTCATGGCTTACTCCTCGATGGTTGCCAAGGCCGGTGGCGCGTCCGTGCGGCGCACTGCGGCCATCAGGTCCTGCATCCGCTCCGTGGTCTCGAAGACGCCGACGCGCGCGTAGCGCACGCGTCCTTCGTGGTCCAGCGCCAGCAGCGTCGGCACGTTGCGCGCGCGGAACAGCATCAGTGCGCGGCGGTCGGTCAACGTGGTCACCGGAAACGTAAAGCCGTGCTCGGCGGCGTAGCGCTGCGCCTGCGCGGGACTGCACTGGCACACGCCCAGCACCTGCACGTCGGGCTGCTGCGCGGCCAGACGCTGCGCGGCCTGCACCATCTGCGGCGCCGAGCGCTTGCAGTACGGGCAGGTGGTGGTGAAGAAGAACAGGACCTGCCGCTCGGCCGCCGGCTCACCCAGCATCAGCGGCGCACCGTCCAAGGTGGTAGCGGCGATGCGCGGCACATACATGCCCAAATACGGCTCGGTGGTGCGGGTGACGAACCAGCGCCGTTCCTCGCGCAGACCGCGGTTCTGCCAGGCCAGCACCAGCACCAACGCGCATGCCGCCAGCACCGCCAACCAACTCCAGGGAAACCGCCGTGCCATGCCGTGTGTCCATGTCGCCGTGTTCCCTGCAGGCTGCGCAGCGGTGGCGCACAGGTCAACGCTTTGCGCGCACGCGCAGCGACTGCGTGATCAGGCTGGGGATCGAGTCACGTGCACCGTGGGCGCGCATTCCAGCGGTGTGGCGCATATGTGGGCATGCGGCGCAGGCGCAGGCATTTGCTGACCTTATCGCGTGCTCGGCGCATGCACGGTGCGAGAGCAGCGGCACGGGGGATGCATCGCATGGTCGACGCACGGGTAGCGTTACGTCGCTCAAGATTGCTCTCGAGCGCTGCGCTTCCGAAGACAGGCCAGGCAGTCGAACGTTTGAACTGAGCCGAGGCACAAAGCTGCACGGATTGAATGCGCTGTTAGGCCGCATGCTAAACAGCTAAAAGTGCCGGGTCATACCAGACGTCCACGTGCCCAGGAGCTAGAAACACTCGCCAGCCCGACCCCAGAGCCAGGTAAGGAACGATCGACGGGACGTGCGCTACGAGATGATGGACGTGAAGCGGCTGAAAGAAGTCAGGATGATCGGATAACTCTCCGCCCCAGACATACCAGCCGCACGTATCTTTTTGCGGGGATGCCGCAGAGCATTGAGTGGAACTTGCGGGAGAGTAGAAAGTACGACGCCCACGCGCTCGTCCTCACCGGGAGGATCAAACAGCGAGTGGAATTTCTTGCAAATCTCTGCCTGTGACGGGATCTGACTCATGCAGCTTAAATTTTTAGTTAAGCAGTGCGAGGTACGCGCATCCAATTTGAACGAATGGCTAGACATTGTGCGCCTGGTGCCAGCGCCTAGCTAATGCGAATGCTCGATGGCGAACACTTTGCGAGAAAGGTCCCTTGACCATGGCGTCAAGCACCTGAGCTATTTCACTATCGATTGGCGCCCCCTCTTCAAGCCAGCCAATAGCGAGCCCGGCCCAGTAATCAGAAGGCCAGATTGCACTCAAGCCAGCAAGAACGACATCTCGCGGTGGTGCGAGAGTCGCGTCATACGCAGCAAACGAAGCCTCAAGGTATAAAACGAGCTTCCGTTGATCCATATTGATGTCTAACGCTTGCATTAAGCGGATCGCGTCAGCGAGTTTTCTTGGATGAAGTGTTAGGCGCCAGTGCTGACGGCGCCGGTGCTGACCAAGGATACCGTGGCACCCAAAGGAATACCCTCCGCCCGCTTCATACACTCCTTCCCAGTATCCCAGCCCCGGACTCGCCAGGATCACGGCACCTACGCCAACGCCGCACTGATCTGCGCCGCGGCATCGCACACCGCGCGCATCGCCGCCTGCGCGTCGATCGGTTGCGGGCGGCGTTCGATGAAGGGCACGGTCAGGGTGTAGCGGGCGACGCCGTGCTGCAGGATCGGCGCGGTGAGGTCGATCACCCCGACCACTGCCTCGCTGGGGTGGATGCTGTAGCCCAGCGCGTGCACTTGCTGCGCCGCGGCCAGGAACGCGGCGCGGTCGTAGGCCACCTCGCTGGCGTCCAGGCGCTGCAGCAATTGCGCCTGCGCGTCGGCCGGCTGGAACGCGAACAGCACCAGGCCGGAAGTGGAATGCGCGAACGGGCGACGGTGGCCGGGGCGCACCACCAGGCCGAGGTCGCTGGGCACGTCCATCTGCGCGATGACCACGATCTGGTCGTCCGACGGCGCCACCAGGTGGCAGGGCTGGCGAATCGCGTCGGCCAGCGCGCGCATCACCGGCAGCGCCACCTCGGTGACGTTCTGCACCCGCGGCTGCTGCATGCCGAGCATGAACAGGCGGTTGGTCAGCGTGTAGCCCCCCTCGCCCGCAGTGCGGGTCAGGTAGCCGCGCTCTTCCAGCACCTGCAGCATGCGGAAGATCTCGCCGCGCGAACGGCCGATGCCCTGCGAGATCTCGCCCATGCTCATCGGCCGCCCGTCGCGCGCCAGCAGCTCCAGGATGTCCAGCCCCTTGTCCAGGGCGGGCGCACGGTACTTGGGCAAGGGGGTGGTCATTCCGTCGAGGGCCCGGCAGCAGGTGAAGAGGACTAGGGTACAGGGACGCCGCACCGGCTCGCACCGCCTGCGGCCTGCAGCGCACAGGTCGAGACTGCACCGTCATCCACATATGAACTCAAATTTTATATTTGCATGGCACTCGCCGGCGCAGTACGCTCCGCCGACAATCCGAACGCGACGCGGCACACCTTGGGAGGGGTAGGCGGCAATGCACTACAGCAGCGAATCCGCCACACCGGCATCCGCCAGTCTCACCCGGACCGCGCTTGCGCCACTGGTCCTGATCGTCAGCCTGTTCTTTCTCTGGGGCATGGCGAACAACCTCAACGACATCCTGATCAAGCAGTTCAAGAAGGCCTTCGAGCTGACTGACCTGCAGGCCGGGCTGGTGCAGAGCGCGTTCTACCTGGGCTACTTCGTGTTCGCGATCCCGGCGGCGATGTTCATGCGCCGCTACAGCTACAAGGCCGCGGTGGTGCTGGGCCTGCTGCTGTACGCGGTCGGCGCGTTCCTGTTCTACCCCGCCGCGCAGGTGCACACTTACTGGCTGTTCCTGCTGGCGCTGTTCGTCATCGCCAGCGGTCTGGCCTTCCTGGAAACCACCGCCAACCCGCTGGTCACCGTGCTCGGCCCCGCCGAGGGCGCGGCGCGGCGGCTGAATCTGGCGCAGGCGTTCAATCCGCTGGGGTCGATCACCGGCATCCTGGTCGGCCAGCACTTCATCCTCTCCGGCGTGGAGCACACGCCACAGGAACTGGCGGCGATGGCGCCGGCCGCGCGCGAGGCCTTCTTCGCCACCGAGTCGCTGGCGGTGCAGACGCCATACCTGATCATCGGCGCGGTGGTGCTGCTGTGGGCGCTGCTGATCGGTCTGACCCGCTTCCCCGCCACCCGCGCGGGTGGCGAAGGCGCGCGCGCCGGCGGCTTCGGCCAGTTGCGGCGCAATGGCCGCTTCGTGTTCGCGGTGATCGCGCAGTTCTTCTACGTCGGCGCGCAGGTGGGCATCTGGAGCTACCTGATCCGCTACCTGCAGGACGGCGTGCCCGGCACCCCGGAGAAGACCGCCGCCGATTTCCTCACCCTGTCGCTGGTGCTGTTCATGGCCGGCCGCTTCATCGGCACCGCGCTGCTGCGCTTCCTGGCGCCGGCGCGGCTGCTGGGCGTGTTCGCCCTGCTCAACCTGCTGCTGTGCGCGGTGGCGGTGGCGCTGCCGGGCTGGATCGGCCTGTATGCGCTGGTCGCCAGCAGCCTGTTCATGTCGGTGATGTTCCCGACCATCTTCGCCCTGGGCCTGGACGGACTGGACGACGACGCGCGCAAGCTGGGCGCCTCGCTGATCGTCATGGCGATCATCGGCGGCGCCGCGTTGACCGCGGTGATGGGCGCGGTGTCCGACCATGCCGGCATCCACTGGGCGCTGGCGGTGCCTGCGATCGGCTTCGCGGTGATCCTCGGCTTCGCGCTGCATGCGGCGCGAAACCGCGTGGCGCCCCTTCCCTCTGCCCGCGGAGCCTGAACCATGCCGCGCCATTGCTACCTGCTGGACCTGCACGACGACCCGGCGCTGATCGCCGAATACGAACGCTGGCACCGTCCCGACACCGTGTGGCCGGAGATCGTCGCCTCGCTGCGCGCCGCCGGCATCCGCGAGTTGGACATCCACCGCTGCGGCGACCGCCTGGTGATGCTGATGGAGGTGGACGAGGACTATTCGCCCGCCGCCAAGGCCGCTGCCGACGCCGCCGATCCGCGCGTGCAGGCGTGGGAGGAGTTGATGTGGCGCTTCCAGAAACCCCTACCCGGCTCGGCGCCCGGCGAGAAATGGCGCGAAGCGCTGCAGATCTTTTCCTTGCAGGCGGCGCTGGCCGCGCAGGGGCGCAACGGCACGGGCTGAGGTATTGCGTGGGCGTACGCGTGTGTTGGAAAGCCGGCGCCGAGCGCGCGCGAGACCGGTTGGTTTACCGCTTCGCTCGTCGCGGCTGAAGCCGCTTCTACGGTTGCAGAGAGTGCGGCAGGTGCGGTTGCAGAGGTCGCGGCAGGCGCGGCGGATGCTGTGCGACGTTGTGGGAGGGACTTCAGTCCCGACTGCTGCCGAAGCTAGTGCGTGCACAGGTTCGTGCGTCGCGACTGAAGTCGCTCCCACAGCGAGCGATCCAGCACCGCCGCCGTCGCAGGAGCGGCTTCAGCCGCGACAGATGCACTGGCAACCACCGCAACCGGCGCGCTTCCTTCGGCGGAA
The DNA here is from genome assembly GCF_000364645.1 of Xanthomonas sp. SHU 308. Taxonomy (NCBI): domain Bacteria; kingdom Pseudomonadati; phylum Pseudomonadota; class Gammaproteobacteria; order Lysobacterales; family Lysobacteraceae; genus Xanthomonas; species Xanthomonas sp. SHU 308. Next base: position 7,461 of record NZ_AQOK01000408.1, read on the forward strand.
GCGCACCAAGGTCGCTGGCGTCAGCCGCCCTGCGCGGCCAGATCCGCGCTCCAGAACGGGCCGTCCGGATACAGGAACTGGGTGACCGAGGCGGCGTGCATCTCGGCCGAGAAGCCAGGCGTGGTCGGCGCCAGATAGCGACCGTGGACGATCCGCACCGGATCGACGAAGTGCTGGTGCAGGTGGTCGACGAACTCGATCGCGCGGTCTTCCATCTTGCCGGTGATGGCGACGAAATCGGCCATCGCCAGGTGTTGCACCAGTTCGCACAGGCCCACGCCGCCGGCATGCGGAAACACGCGCACGCCGAACTTGGCCGCCAGCAGCAGGATCGCCAGGTTCTCGTTGACGCCGCCCACGCGCGCGGCGTCGATCTGGATCAGGTCCACCGCGCCGGCCTGCAGCAACTGCTTGAACACCACCCGGTTCTGGGTGTGCTCGCCGGTGGACACCGGCACCGGGGCGATGCCGCGGCGGATCGCGGCGTGGCCGAGCACGTCGTCGGGGCTGGTCGGCTCCTCGATCCAGGCGATGTCGAATTCGGCGAGCTGGCGCATCCAGGCGATCGCCGGGCCCACGTCCCAGCGCTGGTTGGCGTCCACCGCCATGGCGACGTCCGGGCCGATCGCGGCGCGCGCCAGGCGGCAGCGGCGGATGTCGTCCTCCACGTTGGCGCCGACCTTGAGCTTGATGGTGCGGAAGCCATCGGCCACCGCTTCCTTGGCCAGGCGCACCAGCTTCTCGTCGGAATAGCCGAGCCAGCCGGGCGAGGTGGTGTAGGCCGGATAGCCCTGTTCCAGCAGCGTCTGGATGCGTTCGGCGCGCAGCGGTTCGGCATCGCGCAACATGGCCAGCGCCTGGTCGGGGGTCAGCGCGTCGCTGAGGTAGCGGAAGTCGATCGCGGCCACCAGTTGCTCCGGCGACAGCTCGGCGATGAAGCGCCACAGCGGCTTGCCGGCGCGGCGCGCGGCCATGTCCCAGGCGGCGTTGACCACGGCGCCGATGGCCATGTGCATCACGCCCTTCTCCGGGCCCAGCCAGCGCAGCTGCGAGTCGTCGGTGAGGCTGCGCGCGAACCCGCCCAGGTCGCCGATCACCGTCTCCACGTCGCGGCCGACCACGTGATGCGCCAGCGCCGCCACCGCCGCGCTCTGCACGTCGTTGCCGCGGCCGATGGTGAAGGCCAGGCCGTAGCCGGCGAGGCCGTCGTCGGCGTCGGTGCGCAGGCGCAGATAGGCGGCCGAATAGTCCGGATCCGGATTCATCGCATCGGAACCGTCCAGTTCGCGCGAGGTGGGGAAACGGACGTCGAAGGTCTCGAGCGCGACGATTTTGCTCATGGGGATCCTGGTGGGTGAGGCGGTGAGAAAGTCAAAAAAGCGGTGAAGTAGCCCCTCTCCCCCCGGGAGAGGGGTTGGGGTGAGGGTGCGGCGGTGCATGGCGGGCACCGACCCTGTGAAACAAGAACGAAGTAATGGCACGTAGCGGTGTCGCTCAATGCGCGAGCGAAAGCCGCACCGGGAGGCAATGCGAGGTGGCTTCGCCCCGGACCCTCACCCCAACCCCTCTCCCGAGGGGAGAGTGGCTTACATCTCGCGCGTTGCTTACTGCGCGTCGCGCGGATGCGCGACCACGGCCTGGCGTTGCTCGCCCAGGCCTTCGATGCCCAGCCGCATCACGTCGCCCGGCTTCAGGTACACCTGCGGCTTCTGCCCCAGGCCCACGCCCGGCGGCGTGCCGGTGCTGATCACGTCGCCCGGCAGCAACGTCATATAGCGGCTGATGTGGCTGACCAGCTCGGCCACGCCGAACACCATCGTGCGGGTGCTGCCGTTCTGGTAGCGGTGACCGTTGACCTCCAGCCACATCGACAGGTTCTGCGGGTCCGGCACCTCGTCGGCGGTGACCAGCCAAGGGCCGATCGGGCCGAAGCCGTCGCAGCTCTTGCCCTTCACCCACTGCCCGCCGTGCTCGAGCTGGAACGCGCGCTCGGACAGGTCGTTGATCACCGCATAGCCGGCGACATGCGACAGCGCCTCGTCCACCGACACGTCGCGCGCGGTATCGCCGATCACCACGCCCAGCTCCACTTCCCAGTCGGTCTTGAGCGAACCGCGCGGAATGGTCACGGTGTCGTTGGGGCCGCTGATCGCGCTGGTGGCCTTCATGAACAGCACCGGCATCTCCGGCACCGCCATGCCCGACTCGGCGGCATGGTCGGCGTAGTTCAGCCCGACGCAGATGAACTTGCCGACGCGGCCGACGGCGGCGCCGTAGCGCACCTCGCCGTCCACCTGCGGCAGCGTGGTCGGATCGAGCGCGCGCAGCCGGGCCAGGCCGGCGGCGGTGAGATGCTCGCCGGCGACGTCGTCGATCACCGCCGAAAGATCGCGCAAGTGGCCGTCGGCATCGAGCAGGGCCGGGCGTTCGTGGCCGGGTTCGCCGTAACGCAGCAGTTTCATGGGGAAATCCTCTGTCGAAAAGGGGAAGGCGCGGTCAGTTCGACCAGCCTCCGTCGATGATGTGGGTCTGGCCGGTGGTGAACGAGGAGTCGTCCGAGGCCAGGTACACCACCAGCTGCGCGATCTCGCGCGGGTCGCCCAGGCGGCCCATCGGCTGGCGGTCGGTGAAGCTCTTCCACACCGCCTGCTCGTCGCCGCCCAGTGCCTTGACCCGCTCGCCCAGCGACGGCGTCTTGATCGTGCCCGGGCAGATCGCGTTGCAGCGGATGCCCTTGGCCACGTAGTCGGCGGCGATGGCCTTGCTCAGGCCGATCACCGCCGCCTTGGTCACGCCGTAGGCGAAGCGGTTGGGCACGCCCTTGATGCTGGACGCCACCGAGGACATGTTGACGATGCTGCCGCGCCCCTGCGCGAGCATGCCCGGCAGCACCGCCTGGCACAGGTAGTACATCGCATCGACGTTGATCGCGAACGAGCGCTTCCAGGCCGGCGTGTCGCAATCGAGGATGCTGCCCTGGTGCACGTAGCCGGCGCAGTTGAACAGCACGTCGAAGGTCGGCTGCGCCGCCACCAGCGCCTGGATCGCGGCGGGATCGGTGACGTCCAGCGTCTGCGTGACGATACCGTCGGCCTCGGCGGCCAGCGTCTGCAACGCGGCGGCATCGATGTCGGTGGCCAGCACCTGCGCGCCTTCACGCGCGCAGGCCAGCGCGCTCTCGCGGCCGATGCCGGCGCCGGCGGCGGTGATCAGGCAGCGCTTGCCTTGCAGACGGCCGCTCATGCGCGGCTCCCGAAAGTGCACGCGAAGATGGTCATGGGGCGGGACTCCAGGTGGGGGAGGAAGCAATCGGATCGGACAGGCGATAGACGCGCCGCGCAGTGCCGGCGAACACCGCCTCGGCAGCGCCGGCGGCATGCTGCGCGACCCAGGCCTGCGCCAGCGCCATCCAGGCGGCGTAGTCGGCGCGCTGGGTCAGCACCGGCCAGTCGCTGCCCCACAGCAGCCGCTGCGCGCCGAAGCAGGCGAACAGGTGCGCCACGTAGGGGGCAAGCGCAGGATCGTCAATGGCGGCGGTGGCCGGCAGTTCGGTGAGCAGGCCGGACAGCTTGCACACCACGTTGGGGTGCTGCGCCAGTTGCGCCACGCCGTCGGCCCAGGCCTGGAAATCTGCCCCGCCGATGGACGGCTTGGCGGCGTGGTCCAGCACCACGCGCAAGTGAGGGTGGCGCTGCAGCCGTGCCAGCAGCGCCGGCAGGTGCAGCGGACGCACCAGTGCGTCGAACGCCAGGTCGTGCTGCAGCAGCGCGTCGAACGCCGCATCCAGCTGCGGCCGCGCCAGCCACTGCGGATCGGCCAGGTCCTGCACCATCGGTCGCAGCCCCTTGAGCAGGCCGGCGCTTTCGGCGCACAGCGCGGCGATGCGCGCGGCAACGTCAGCGGCCTCGAAATCGACCCAGCCGACCACGCCGACGATGCGCGGCTCGGCACGCGCCAACTGCAGCAGGTAGCGCGTTTCCGCCTCGCTCTGCGCCGCCTGCACCGCCACCAGCGCGGTCACGCCCTGCGCCTCCAGCGTCGCGGCCAGGTCCTCGGGCAGATAGTCGCGGTACAGCACGCCCAGGTCCGGGGTCAGCCAGGCATAGTCGCCACGCGCCAGGCGCCAGAAATGCACATGGGCGTCGATGATGGTCACGGCGTCGGCACCGGCGCGCGCAGCAGGCCGTCGTCGCGCAGTTGTTGCCACAGCGCCGCTGGAATCGCCGCGCGCAGGCGCGTGGCGGCGCTGGCCACTTCCGCCGGCGTGCGCATGCCGGCGACCACCGCACTCACCGCCGGATGGGCGAGCGGGAACTGCAGCGCCGCCGCGCCCACGTCCACGCCGTGCGCGGCACAGGCCGCGAACAGGCGCTGCGCGTGCTGCAGCGTGGCCGGATCCACCGGCGCGTAGTTGTAGGTCTCGCCCGGCCCGCGCGCATCGCTCAGCAGGCCGGAACTGTACGGCCCGGCCACCAGGATGCCGACCTGCCGCTGCAGCGCCTGCGCCATGATCCGCTGCGCGGCGTGCTGTTCGAGCAGCGTGTAGCGGCCGGCCAGCATCACGCAGTCGAGCGGGAACAGCGGCATCAGTTCCACCGCCACGTCTTCCTCGTTGACGCCGATGCCGATCGCCCGGCACGCGCCCTGTGCCTTCAGCGCGGCCATCGTCGGCAGCGCTTCGTCCAGCGCCTGTCGCAGCATCGCCGGATGGCGCTCGCCGTGGGTCAGGCGGCCAATGTCGTGCAGCAGCAGCACATCGATGTGATCGGTGCCGAGCCGCTGCAGGCTGCTCTCGAAGGCACGCAGCACGCCGTCGCGGCTGTAGTCGAACTCGGCGCGGCGGCCGGCCACGGCGAAGCCCTCCCGCCCCGGCGCGGCCGCGGCATCGTCGTAGACGCAGCGGCCGACCTTGGTCGAGAGCGTGTAGCTGGCGCGCGGCAGCCCACGCAGGCCCTGCCCCAGGCGTTGCTCGCTCAGCCCGTAGCCGTAGTACGGCGCGGTGTCGAAATGGCGGATGCCGGCGGCATAGGCATCGGCCACCGCAGCCAGCGCCACCGCGTCGTCCACCTCGGCGTACAGATTGCCGATCGGCGCCGCGCCGAAGCCCAGGGTGGACAGCTGCACGCCACTGCGGCCCAGCGCGCGCGGCGCCAGGGTGGCGTCGGCGGCGACAGCGCTCAGCGCCATGTGCGCACGCCCGGAGCGACGGCCACAGCGCAGCGCCCACGGACGCGCGAGGGACGGAAGTGGCTGGGGTCACGCATGGCACGCCTCTGCCCGGGATCGGGCGCGATGAAGGAAGGTCGCAGCATGCACGCCCAGGACGGCGATGGGCACGGCGACTGTTCGCATATGAATATAGCAATCACAAGTGAACAATCAACCTGCAGCGCAGCAATTCCGCTCGGCGTCCGGCCGAGCCAGCCGGCGCATGGCGGGGCCGAGGCCCGATGGCACTCGATGCGCCCCTGGATTCCGCGGCGTCGGTCATGGCGCATGCCACCGGGCACGCCGAGGATAAAGGGGCGGCGCGAGGACGCGATCGACAGGTCCCTTCGCGCCGTGCGCGCCTGGCTGCCTCGCTCGGGTCGTTGGACTCAGCGCGCAGCCGACCGCGTGCCGAAGGCCAGGCGGGTCGCCTTGCGGTCGAACTGCAGCGCCACGCGCATGCACCCCTCGATCATCGGCCGCACGATCCAATGCACCTGCGCCTTGCCGAAGCCGGACGTCACCACCGGAATGGCCAGGAACCCGCTCGGTCCCGGCCCGACGCAGTACCAGAACGCGTCGGCGGTCTGCAGCGCGGCACCGGGTGCGATCGAATACAAGTGGCCGTCGCTGCTTTCGATGGTCTGCCTGGATCGCCTGACCACGGTCAGGTCGCTGCCACGCAACGGCCCGTGCTCGCCCGGAAACGCCTGCTCACGGAACGAAGACTCCAGCAGGTCCGTCACCTGGCGGCGCCCATGCGATACAACGCGCCGATCAGCAGCGCGGCGCTGCCCAGGAAATCGCGTCGGGCAGCCACATCAGGCGTCGCTACCCATGGCAGCGCAGGTACCGCACGCATCTGCCTGCAGCGCAGGCGGCTGCGTGCGGTCACCAGGACCAAGCACCAGCGCGCGCAGCGCCTCCGGCCGCTGCAGCAACGGCAGCGGCGTGTGCGGCTGCAAGGCCGCCGGCAAGGTGTAGCCCCAGGCCACGCCGGCGAAGGCGATGCCGGCCTGGCGCGCGGCCTCGGCATCGCGGATCTCGTCGCCCACGCACAGCGCCCGCGCGGCGGAAACACTGCAGGCGCGCAGGCTGGCGCGCAGCTTGCGGCGCTTGCCCAATACCGCCGCGCCGCAGCGCACGTCGCGAAACTGCGCGAGCAATGCGGGGCCGAGCACGCGCGCGACGTTGGCGTGGCTGTTGGACGTGACCAGGGCCAGCTGCACGCCGGCCTGCGCCAGTTGCGCGAGCAACTCGGCGACGCCGTCGAACAGCGCGATGCGCTCGATCTGCGCGCTCATCAGCGCGCGCATGCGTTGCGCTACCGCCGGCACCCGCCACCAGCGCAGGCCGCTGCGCGCCATCAGCTCGCGCGCGCTCAGGCTGCGAATTTCGTCCAGTCGCGCCACGTCGAAGCGGCGGAAGCCGAACGCATCGGCGACGCCGTTGATGGTCGCCAGGAACCAGGGAAACGAGTCGGCCAGGGTGCCGTCGAAATCGAAGATGACCAGGTCGTAGTGGCGCATGCGGCGCCAGCATGCCGGAGCGCTGGAGTCGGCGCCAGCGGCGAGCGTGCCAATCGCGATGGCAAGGCGCACGCATCGGCCCGTCTTTCATCCGTCCTTGGCATGCGCTTCACCCGCACGCGCCGCCATGGCGCGCACGCTGGAACGCCATCGCACGGAGAGGCTCATGCACATGCAATCCCCCAATCCTGGCCAGGACCCGCAGCAGCCACCGAACGAGGTGCCGGGCCAGGTCCCGAATCCGGGCGTGGATCCGACCCCGGACCGCCCGATCGATCCGATCCCCGACCAGCCGACCGATCCGACCATCCCGCCGATCCAGGACCCGGTCGGCGACGTCGATTCCCCGGTGCCGGGTCCGCGTGGGCCCACGCAGTACGTCTGAATCCTTCGCCGTTGCCGGGAGTGCGCGCAGGCTCGGCCGCAGCGGCGTTTGAACGACGGCGAGCGGCCTTTCGCGAGAGCGCCCGGCGCGGCGCAAGCCGCTCGCACAGGGAAGGGGCAGAACACCCTGTGGGAAAGGCACCCTTGTGGGAGGGACTTCAGTCCCGACGACGGAAGGTGTCCGTCGGCTTTCGGTTTCGCTTGTCGCGGCGGCATCACCGCTGACGCCTACCAGATTCGGCGCGGCGGCTGGCGACTGCCGCCTTCGGCAGTCGCAGCGACGAACAATGCCTCGGCCCACAGATGCAAAGGAGCGGACGCAGCCCCCGACTGCACTGCGCGACCACCTCAGCGAATCCGGAACCCCATCGTCGCCTCCACCGCCTGCTGCCAGCCGGCATACAGCGCTTCGCGACGCTCGGCCGGCATGTCCGGCTCGAAACGGCGGTCCACCGCCCATTGCCGGGCGATCTCCGTACGGTCCTTCCAGAAGCCGGTGGCCAGGCCGGCCAGGTAGGCCGCACCGAGCGCGGTGGTCTCGGCCACCTCCGGGCGCAGCACCGGCACGTCCAGGATGTCGCTCTGGAACTGCGCCATGAAGTCGTTGGCGATGGCGCCGCCGTCGGCGCGTAGTTCCTTCAACTCGATGCCCGAATCGACCTGCATTGCGGTCAGCACGTCGCGCGTCTGGTAGGCCATCGACTCGATCGCGGCGCGGATGAAGTGCTCCTTGGTGGTGCCGCGGGTCAGGCCGAACACCGCGCCGCGGATGTCGCTGCGCCAGTACGGCGCGCCCAGGCCGACGAAGGCCGGCACGAAGTACACGCCGTCGTTGTCGCCGGCACGCTCGGCGTAGGCCTGCGAGTCGCTGGCCTTGCCGAGCATGCGCAGGCCGTCGCGCAGCCACTGCACCACCGAACCGGCGACGAAGATCGCGCCTTCCAGCGCGTACTCGACCTTGCCGTCCACGCCCCAGGCGATGGTGGTGAGCAGGCCGTTCTTCGACGCCACCGCCTTCTCGCCTGTGTTCATCAGCATGAAACAGCCGGTGCCATAGGTGTTCTTGGCCATGCCCGGCTCGAAGCAGGCCTGGCCGAACAGCGCCGCCTGCTGGTCGCCGGCAATACCCGCGATCGGCACCGCATGCCCGTAGAAATACTGGCCCTGGGTGTTGCCGTAGATCTCGCTGGACGAGCGCACCTCCGGCAGCATCGAGGCGGGGATGTCGAGCAGTTGCAGCAGTTCCTCGTCCCAGCGCAGTTCGTGGATGTCGTACAGCAGCGTGCGCGAGGCGTTGGTGTAGTCGGTGACGTGGACCTTGCCGCCGGTGAGGTTCCAGATCAGCCAGCTGTCGATGGTGCCGAAGGCCAGTTCGCCGCGCTGCGCGCGTTCGCGTGCGCCCTCGACGTGATCGAGGATCCACTTGACCTTGGTGCCAGAGAAGTATGCATCGATCAGCAGGCCGGTCTTGGCCCGCACCATGTCTTCGTGGCCGTCGGCCTTGAGCTGGTCGCAGATGTCCTTGGTCTGCCGCGACTGCCAGACGATGGCGTTGTAGATCGGCTGGCCGGTGGCGCGGTCCCACACCACCGCGGTCTCACGCTGGTTGGTGATGCCGATGCCGGCGATCGCGCTGGCATCCACCTGGTGGTTGTTGAGCAGTTCGGTGATCGTGGTGTAGACGCTGGTCATGATCTCGCGCGGGTTGTGCTCGACCCAGCCCGGCTGCGGGAAGATCTGCGAGAACTCGCGCTGCGCCATGCCGACGATGCGGCCCTGGCGGTCGAACAGGATCGCGCGCGAACTGGTGGTGCCCTGGTCGATGGCCAGGATGAACTGCTTTTCCATCGGAGACTCCTGCAGGATGCACGCCGCGCGCACGGGCGCGGCGCCAACGGGGAATTAGGGAGGCGCGCACGCCGCGCGCGGAAACGAACGCGCTGCCGGTGCGCTAGCCGCGGCGCGCAGCGGCCTGTTCTTCTTCCAGCGCTTTCACCCGCGCCGGCAGGAACGGATAGATCAGCCACTGGTAGGCGGCGCCGCCGATCACGCCACCGATCAGCGGGCCGACGATCGGGATCCACCAGTAGTTGTCGGCCGACGGCAGCGCCGAGGAGCCCCAGCCGGCGACGTAGGCGAACAGGCGCGGGCCGAAATCGCGGGCCGGATTGATCGCCCAGGCTTCGAGATAACCCATCGAGGCGCCGATGGTGGCCACCAGCAGGCCGATGATCAGCGCACCGGAATTGGCGGTGGGCGCGGCCTCGTTGTAGCGCTCGGTGATGGCGAAGATGCCGAAGATCAGGAACGCGGTCAGGATCACCTGGTCGCGCAGCGCGTGCATCGGCGTGATCGCCAGGCCCGGCGCGGTGAAGAACACCCCGGCCGCGCCGCCGCCGGCGCGGGTGAGATGCTGGGCCTGGTTGTAGTGGTCGATCACTGGCGCGAACAGCAGGTAGACGATCCACGCGCCGAGGAACGCACCGATCACCTGCGCCACCCAGTACGGCAGCACCTTGGGCCAGGGGAAGCCGCGGTACAGCGCCAGCGCCAGGGTCACCGCCGGATTGGCGTGGGTGCCGGACACCGAGCCGGTGACGTAGATGGCGATGGTCACCGCCAGGCCCCAGGCGATGCACACGCCCCAGTAGGCGTGCTGGTACGGGCTGGGGTCGTAGAGCACGTACATGCACGCCACCGAGCAGCCGAAGGCGATGATGATCAGCATCGCGATCGCTTCGGAAATCAGTTCACCCACCAATTGCCGGCTCATGCCCATGCCTCCCGGACTGCCGTCGTTGCCGCTGTCGATCCACCCATGCCTGCCACCCTCCACGGTTGCGTCCAGGTTCGTGCGCCGCGGCGGGGGCCGGGCGCAGCGCGATTGTGCACGCGCCGCCGCGGCCCGAACCGGGCCGGCGGCAGCGTTTCGATCATGCCGGTGCCGCGGCCAGGGTGGCGGGCGCCTGTTGCAGGTAGGCGACCAGGCGCTGGCGTCCGGCGGGGTCCACGCGCAGGCCGAGCTTGCTGCGCCGCCACAGCAGGTCCTCGGCCTCCACCACCCACTCGTGCTCGCGCAGGTAGTCGACCTCGGCCTGGTACAGGTCGGCGCCGAAGTGCTGGCCCAGGTCCTGCAGCGAGGCGGCATCGCCCAGCAGCGTTTCTGCGCGGGTGCCGTAGTTGCGCGCCAGCCGCTGCGCGGTGGCCTCGGCCA
>NZ_AQOK01000409.1:0-10338 GCF_000364645.1 Xanthomonas sp. SHU 308
GCGCAACTCGCGCGCCAGCGTGGCGATGTCGCTGCGCTCGCCGCCCGGCAGCGGCGCACCGTGCGCGGTCCAGGCCGGCGCCTTGCGCCCGGCATGCGCGGTCAGCCGGTCCACCGCCTCCTCGGCCAGCTTGCGGTAGGTGGTGAGCTTGCCGCCGAACACATTGAGCAGGGCCGCACCATCGCGCGTGTCCAGTTCCAGCAGATAGTCGCGGGTGACCTCGGCGGCGTTGTCCTCCTCGTCGTCGAGCAGCGGGCGCACGCCGCTGTAGCTCCACACCACGTCGTCCGGGGCGATCTGCTTGCGGAAGTAGCGGTTGGCCGCCTCGCACAGATAGCGCGTCTCCTCGCCGTCGATGCGCGGTGCGACCGGGTCGGCGTGGTAGTCGACGTCGGTGGTGCCGATCAGGGTGTAGTCCTGCTCGTACGGAATGGCGAAGACGATGCGCCGGTCCGGCTGCTGGAAGATGTAGGCATGGTCGTGTTCGAACAGCCGCGGCACCACGATGTGGCTGCCCTTGACCAGGCGCAGCGCGTGGTCGTGGCCGACGTGCGCCACCTCGTCCAGGAACTGCACCGCCCACGGTCCGGCGGCGTTGACCAGCGACCGCGCGCGCAGTTCCTCGCGACGGCCGTCTGCATGCTGCAACTGCACCTGCCACAGGCCATCGACCCGGCGCGCGCCGACGCAGCGGGTGCGGGTGAGGATGCGCGCGCCGCGCTGGGCGGCGTCCATCGCATTGAGCACCACCAGCCGCGCGTCCTGCACCCAGGCATCGGAATAGACGAAACCGGTGCGGAACTCCTCGCGCAGCGGCGCACCCACCGGGTGCGTGCGCAGCGCCAGGCGTCGCGAGCCCGGCAGGGTGCGACGGCCGCGGCCGAGGTGGTCGTACAGGAACAGGCCGGTGCGGATCATCCACGCCGGGCGCAGGTGCGGCTGGTGCGGCAGCAGGAAACGCAGCGGCCAGATGATGTGCGGGGCCAGCCGCAGCAGCACCTCGCGCTCGGCCAGGGCCTTGCCGACCAGGGCGAACTCGTACTGCTCCAGGTAGCGCAGGCCACCGTGGATCAGCTTGGTGCTGGCGCTGGAGGTATGCGCGGCCAGGTCGTCGCGCTCGCACAGGCACACCGACAATCCGCGGCCCACCGCGTCGCGGGCGATGCCCACGCCGTTGATGCCGCCACCGACCACCAGCACATCGTAGGTCTCACGCATAGCCGACTCCGGAAGTGTCGTGTCCGGCTCGGCAACAGTGGCCGAGCGCAGAACTGAGGACGAAAAGATCGTAAACGAACATTTCCGAACATATCACGCTGCACTGCAGCGTGGCGTCGACGGCATCCTGCAAACCGGCCGTAACCGGCCAGCGGCTTAGCCCAGAGACAGCCGGGCGGGCGCCCAGGGCCGCTGCAGCGCGATGACCGCGCCACATCACGCAACATTAACGAAACAATCCGAACACACGCCCTGTGTGCCACCCCGGCGGCGGCAGGTCCGGCCTCGTTCAGTCCGCGGCCGCGTCCAGCGCCGGCGCGCCTTGGTCGGCCGCATCGCCCTCGGCGACGAACACGCGGGTGCCGGCCGCCTCCAGCACCGCGGCCAGCTCGGCCGGCGGCGCGCGGTCGGTGAACCAGGCGTGCACCCGCCCGATCGGTCCCAGCCGGACCATGGCGTTGCGACCGAGCTTGCTGTGGTCGGCAGCCAGGAACACCTGCCGCGAGTGCTCGATGATCGCCTGCGCCACCCGCACCTCGTGGAAGTCGAAATCCAGCAGGGTGCCGTCGGGGTCGATGCCGGAGATGCCGATCACGCCGAAGTCCACCTTGAACTGGCGGATCAGCTCGATGGTGGCCTCGCCGGTGACGCCCTGGTCGCGGCCGCGCACGCGCCCGCCGGCCACCATCACCTCGAAGCTGGGATTGGCGCTCATCATCACCGCGACGTTGAGGTTGTTGGTGATCACCCGCAGGCCGCTGTGGCCCATCAGCGCGCGCGCCACGTCCTCGTTGGTGGTGCCGATGTTGATGAACAACGAGGCGTCGTCGGGAATGTGCTGCGCCAGCAGCGTGGCGATGCGCCGCTTCTCCTGCGCCTGCAGCGACTTGCGCGCCGTGTAGGCCAGGTTCTCCACGCTGGACGGCAGGCTCACCCCACCGTGGTAGCGGCGCAGCACGCCGGCCTCGCACAGCAGGGTCAGGTCGCGACGGATGGTCTGCGGCGTCACCTCGAAGCGCGCCGCCAGCCCTTCCACCTCGGCATAGCCCTGCTGGCGCACCAGCGCCACCAGTTGCTCCTGGCGCGGATTCAGCGCGGACACCGCGCTCGGCTTGGGAATCGAATGGTCCATGCATGGATGATGGCGCATGCGCCCGCGGATGCAACCGCGCCGCGTGCACACCCTCGGTGAACCGCAGCCATGGCCCGGGCCTGCGCGGTCTACGCGCCGATGCGGGCCAGCGCCTAGACTAGCGCCCCTCGCCGGGCCTCCCGCACTCCCACACCCGCCATGCTCAACAACGACATCCTGCGCTCCATCCGCTACATGCTCGACCTGAGCGACCAGAAGATCGTCGATCTGGCGCACCTCGCCGATCCCGCGTTCCCGATCGACAAGGCGCAGATCCCGGCGTGGCTGAAGAAGGAGGACGAAGACGGCTTCGTCGAATGCAGCGACGCGGTGCTGGCGCATGTGCTGGACGGGCTGGTGTTCCACTACCGCGGCCGCGACGAAAGCCTGCCGCCGCGCCCGGTGGAAGCGCGCATCACCAACAACGTGGTGCTGAAGAAGCTGCGCGTGGCGTTCCAGCTCAAGGACGTGGACATGCACCAGATTTTCGACGCCGCCGGTTTCCCGGTGTCCAAGCCGGAACTGTCGGCGCTGTTCCGGCAGCCGGAGCACAAGAATTTCCGCCTGTGCGGCGACCAGTTGCTGCGCAACTTCCTCAAGGGCCTGACCCTGCGCGTGCGCAGCGCCGGCTGAGCCGCGCACACTGCTGCACCAGGGCGCGGCCGTCGCCGCGGGACCGGTTTTCCACACGCCGGCCATCGCGAATCGGTAGGATGCGCGCATTCCGCCACCGTGGCGGCGCGGCCGGCTTCCGGTCCTGCCGCCTCCCGTTTCGTTCCGAGGGTCCCCATGAAGCTAGAGGCGCTGTTCGACCAGTTGCACACCCTGCCGACCATTCCCCAGGTGGCGCAGGACCTGATCCTGCAGTTCGATGCGCCGGGCACCAGCCTGGACGCGGTGGCGCGCAACATCGAGCGGGACCCGGTGATCGCGGCCAAGGTGCTGCGGCTGGCCAATTCGGCGCGCTTCCGCGGCGCGCGCGACTCCACCACGGTGGAAGACGCGGCGCTGCGCCTGGGCTTCAACACCTTGCGCACCCTGGTGCTGGCCTCCTCGGTGACCGGCGCCTTCCATGCCCCGGCGCATTTCGACCTGCGCGCGTTCTGGCTGCACAGCTTCGAAGTGGCCGGCGTGTGCCGGCTGCTGGCGCGGCAGAAGGGCCTGGACGCGGAGACCGCGTTCACCTGCGGCATGATGCACAACATCGGCGAACTGCTGATCCAGACCGGCGCGCCCGACTACGCCGCGCAACTGCACCCGGACGCCTCGTCCAGCGGCCGCGCTGCCGACGAGACCGTGCAACTGGGCTTCGGCTACCCGGAAGTGGGCGCCGAGCTGGCGCGGCGCTGGCACCTGCCGCAGGTGATCCAGACCGCCATCGCCTTCCAGGCGCGGCCGCTGCAGGCCCCGGAAGGCGAGCCGATGCCGAAGGTGGTCGCCCAGGCCGCGCTGGTCGCCGACGCGCTGGAGCGTCACGGCGGCGCCAACGACCAGGCGCGGCAGGCGGTGACCGGCCCGCTGCTGGACGACGTGGATCTGGACGCGCTGTTCGCCGCGCTGCCGGACGTGATCGAGGCCGATCGCGCGTTTACCGAGATGTTGAAGTAAGGGAGGACGTGCCGCCACGTCGGTCACACCGCGCGGCGGCATAGCGGGAACTGCGTCTTTCCGATTCTGCCGCACCCTCATCCGGCGCTACGCGCCACCTTCTCCCGGTGGGAGAAGGGGTGGTTTGCGGCGTTTGCCACCGCGCGAGGGCGTCGGCGGCACCGTGGCGGCAGCGCGCGGCGTGCGCGCTTTCGGCGTCTTGGCGGTTGCCGTTTTTGTTGCGCGTTTCTTTTTTGTTGCCGGCGCTGGCGTCGTCGACTTCGCCGCGGTCGTGGCCGTCGTCTTACCCTTGCCCTTGGTCCGCGCTGCCGCCTTCTCCACCCGCGACGTCGCGCCAGATGCGGAGGTACGCGTGGTCTTCGTCGCCTTGCCGCCCTTCGTGTTTCCTTCAGCGCCCGCGTCACCGCGCTTCGGCTTCGCCGGCGACGTAGCTGCACCGCGGGCCGGCGCCGCGCCCAGCACGACCCAGGTCGGCGCATGGTCGCTGGCATGCGGCAGGTCGCGCACCCAGCGGTCCACGCCGGCGTCGCGCAGGCGCGCGGCCAGCGGTGGATTCAGCAGCAGGTGGTCGATGCGCAGCCCGGCATCGCGCTGCCAGTGCTGGCGGAAATAATCCCAGAACGTGTACACGCGGCGCTCGCCGTGCACCTGGCGCAGACTGTCGGTCCAGCCCTGCGCCAGCAGTTCTGCATAGGCCTGGCGGCTTTCCGGTTGCAGCAGCGCATCGCGCCGCCATGAGGCCGGGTTGTAGATGTCCGCATCGGTGGGCACCACGTTGAAGTCGCCGATCAAGGCGACCGGATGCGGCAGCGCCACCAGGAGCTGCGCATGCCGCTGCAGCCGCGCGAACCAGTCCAGCTTGTAGTCGAACTTCGGACCCGGGCGCGGATTGCCGTTGGGCAGGTACAGACAACCGACCAGCACGCCGTGCGCCATCGCCTCGATGTAGCGGCTCTGGGTGTCGCGCGGATCGCCCGGCAGGCCGCGCCGGCTCTCGACCGGATCGCAGCCCCTGGCCAGCAGCGCCACGCCGTTCCAGCTCGACTGCCCCATCCACACCGCGCCGTAGCCGGCGGCATGCAGTTCGGCGAGCGGGAAGCCGGCATCCACGCTCTTGAGCTCCTGCAGCCCGACGATGTCCGGCGCCTCGCGCTGCAGCCATTGCAGCAGCTGCGGCAAGCGGCTGCGGATGCCGTTGACGTTATAGGTGGCGATCTTGAGCGTCTTCATCCGGCGCGCCTGCAGAACCTGCCATCACCTTGGCCCCGCTACCCTCGCCGCATCGTGAAAACGGGAGCCGCCGCATGACCCCGCTCGACAAACCCTTGCGCCGCGCACTGGAGATCGACGGCGTGCACTACACCCTGACCGTGGACCCGGATGGCCTGAAGCTCACCGAGAAGGGCCGGCGCAAGGGCCTGGACTTGCGCTGGAGCGCGCTGGTCAGCGGCGACGCGGCATTGGCCACCGCGCTGCAGGCCTCATTGGCCGATCGCCCGGGCAAGCGTTGAGCGTCGGCGCGGCCGGCGCCACGCGGGAAGACGTGGCCGCCGATGGTGCTATCGTCGCGCCACCGGCAACCAGCAGGGAGCGCGCGGATGCACAAGTGCAGCGATGAGGCGTTCGAAAACGGGCACACGCGCCCCCGGCACGCACGATGGGGCATGGGCGCGCTGCTGCTCGCCCTGCTGCCGCTGGCGGCTTACGCCGCGCCGGACGTGCCGGACAGCCTGCGCGTGTCCAGTACCAACACCTACGCCGCGGGCACGCCCGAATGGCGCCAGGTGCGCGATTGGCTGGCGCAGCATCGGCCATCGGACGCCGGCCCGGCGCGGGCCCAGAACCTGGAGCGACTCGGCCCGCTGATGCTGACCTACGCACGTGCGCTGCACGGCGTGCCGACCCAGGCGCCGGTAGCGCTGCCGCTGCCCGACCAAGGCGCGCCCGGCGACAGCATCGCCATCGCCAGCTGCATCGACGGCCTGCGCCAATCGTGGATCTACGGCGTTGAGGAAGCATCCATGCATGACTGGACGCTGACGTCGTTCGCCATCTCACAGCGTGCGGACTGCACACAGGCGACAGCGCGCGCTGAGCCGGCGACCCCAGCAGACTCTGCAAGCGCTGCATCGGCGCACCGCTAGTCACTTGCCGTGGCTCGTTGAGCGCGGTTGACTCGCAGGAGCGGCTCCAGCCGCGACGAACGAAGCACACCAGTCATCCGTTCCTGAAAGCAGTCGGGACTGAAGTCCCCCCACAGTGCCCCCAGCCAGCACATCGCCGGTCCCTGTGGGAGCGGCTTCAGCCGCGACGCGCGGAGCAGACAGCACGCCGGACCGCCAGCAGGTCACCCGTGGATGCTCAAGTGCACACGTCTCGGCTACCATCGCCGCGGGCGCGCCGCCGCGCGTGCCGACCGTGCCCTCACCTGCGATCCCGATGCCTTCCGCTTCGCCCCGACATGTTGCAGACGCCCCGATTGGCCGCGTGCGCGCCATCGTCCGGCTCGCCGTCTGCATCGCGGCCAGCGTGCTGCTGATCCCACCGCAGTGGCTGCTGATGCGCGTCACCCGCGGCCGTGGCGCGTTCGTGCTGCCGCGGCTGTGGTTCGGCTGCCTGCGGCGCGCCCTGGGTATTCGCGTCGAGGTGGTGGGCACGCCGCGCGACGCGGGCGGGACGCTGTTCGTCGGCAACCACATCTCCCACTTCGACATCGTGGTGCTGGGCAGCCTGCTGCGCGCGCGCTTCATCGCCAAGAACGATATGGAACGCTGGCCGGGCATGCGCCACATCGGTGCGCTGGCGCAGACCGTGTTCATCAGCCGGCGTCGCCAGGATGCGGCCGCGGTGGCCGCCGCCGTGGCGGCGCAACTGCGCCCGGATCACGACGTGGTGCTGTTCGCCGAGGGCACCACCTCTTCCGGCGAGCGCGTTGCGCCGTTCAAGTCCAGCCTGTTCTCGCTGTTCCTCAGCGCCGACCCGGGCGCGCGGCAGTGGACGCTGCAGCCGTTCACGCTGGAGGTGCGCAGCGTCGACGGACACCCCATCGCGCAAGGCGGCGATCGCGATGCCTACGCTTTCTACGGCGAGATGCAGGCCGGTGCGCACGTCGCGCACTTCCTGCGCCTGTCCGGCGCGGTGGTCAGGGTAACCTTCCACGCACCGCTCGCGGTGGCGCCGGGCAGCGACCGCAAGGCGCTGGCTGCGCAGTTGCACGGCATCGTGGCGTCGGCGCTGCCCAGCGCGCCGGCGGATGCCGCTGCGGCGGCCTAAACCGCCGCTGCCCAACACTGCGCACGCGCTCGGGCAGCGCCCGATGATGCGTCAGTGCGCGGTGTCCGGCGCCACCGGCTCCGGCAGGCGCACCACCGCGTACTGCTTGCGGAATTCCATGGCGCCCAGCGCCGGCCAGGTCTCGGCGTAACGGCGCAGGCAGGCCACGCCATCGGGAAAGTCCTCGCCGTTGACCCGGCAATCGGCCGCGACCTCGCCGTCGGCGTCGCGCGAGGCGAACAGGCGGATCCCGAGCATGCGCTGATCCCGCTGCAGCAACGGCATCAAGGCATCCAGGCTGTTGGTGAACAGGCAGCACGGGCAGAACGCGTGTTCGGTGTCCTCGCCCGCCGCGGCCCGCGCGGCGTCGCCGTTCATATGCGCCACCGGTCCCAGCACCACCGTGCGCCGCAGCGCCGACTCGGCCGTGGCCGAGGCAGGGAACTCCATCTGCAGCGTCATGCAGCGCGCATCGGCCGGCGCGGCCACCGCCTCCGACAGCGCCACCAGATCGGTGCGCGCCCACGTCGTGAAGCCCGAGGCCAGGCTCGCGTCGGTGTCCTCGCCGATGGAATGCTGGAACTCGACGATCCCGTCGGGGAACAGGCTGCGGTGATGCACGCGAATGCAGCTGGCCGTGCGCACGCCCTTGCGCAGCTCGGCCAGATCCACCAGTTCGGTGAGCAGTTGCAGGCCGTTGCCGAGCACGACCACCTCGTCGTGCAGGGTCGCCGCATGCCCCTCGCGCTGCAGCACCTGCAGCAACAGCTGCTGCAGAGTATGGCGCGGCTGCGCGTCGGGCGCGGGCTCCGGCCCTGCAGCCTCGTGGGCGGTATCGGCCCCGCGTGGCGAGGTGCAGGACAACAGGCGTCGCATTCGATCGATCATCCTTGCTCCAGGGCGTCCAACGCGCCATTGGTCGCCGGAAGTATGCGCAGTCGCCCGCGGCCACGGCAACCGGCGACGCCACGCCGCCCCGGCGACCAGCGGGCCATGGAACGGCGCCAGGGGCCTCGGCGTCTCTCGCGTCGCACGCCAACCGCAGCACATCCATGGCCACCGCGCCGCGTCTCGCAGCGGCGGACGGCCCCGGTGCAGCGGCCATTGGCGCGCCGCACCGACACAGCGTCTGTCAGCGCCTGGCCGCCTCGCACTGCTTGCGGTTGAACCAGGTGGACTTGGCGATCGGCAGGTAGGCATCCCAATCGCTGGGCGGCAGCATGGTGCTCTGCTTTTCCAGTTCCGCCTGGAACGAGGCCTCGTCGCGGCTGCGGCCGGCCAGGGTGCCGTCCAACGCCGCCAGGCACTCCTGCGGCCGACCCAGGCGCAGCAGGGTGATGGCACGGTCGTTGGCGAAGCGGTCGCGATCGAGCCAGTTGAGGAAGCCGCCGCACTCGCCTGCGAACGCCTGCATGCCGGCCAGCGCCTTGTCGTAGCGCTTGCCGCGATAGTCCTGCAGATAGGCCTCGCGCCGCCGGCTGCTGGCCGCGGCGGTGCAGCCGGCCGGCAACTGCAGGTAGTCGCCCTCGAAGCTGGCGCGCATGCCGCAATAGTCGCGGCAGCTTTCCTCGGTCAGCGCGGCCACGTTGAACCCGCCCGGCACCGGCTTGAAGGCGAGCTTGCACGGCACGTCGCCGGCATCGTTCACCTCCGCCTTGTCGCCCTGCAGCGTGCCCGACAGCGAGCAGGTGTGGCCGTTGGCGCCGACCGACAACAGGTCGAACTGGCGCGCGCCGCCCTTGTCGGTGACCCGCATGCTGCCCCAGCCTTCCTTGGTGCTGTATTCGCCGGGTGCGGGGCCGGCCGCCGCCGCGGCGAACGCCACCAGCCCCACCAGCATCGCGCTCCATCCGTATCGCCGTGCCATCACCTGTTCCTGCCTTCGATCTGAGCCGGCAAGTGTGCGGCATCGCCGCGGCGACGGACCAGTACCGATGTCGCATCCCGACAGCAACGGCCTGTGCGACTCAGCGCAGCGGCACGCGCGAGCGGAACTCGGACAGAAACAGGCCGCGGAGCCACCGATGCGCCGCATCGTGCTCCAGGCGCGGATGCCACAACATCGATACGGTGATGGGCTCGGTGACCACCGGCAGCGCGAACGTGCAAGCAGGCTCGCGCAGCATGTCGGGCTGCGCCGCCATGAACGAGGCCGGCACCAATGCGATCAAGTCCGAGCCGCCCGGCTGGGTGCGCACCGACATGGGCGGGCCGCAGGCGCGCCTGTCCATCGACGACAGCATCCCGCCCCTGCTCGACACCATCGATGCCGCCCGCGGCCGCGGCGGCCTGCACTACCTGGATTATCTGGGCCGCGTGGTGCCGTGGTAGAGGACGCCGCGTGCATCGGCCGCAGGCCTGCATCGGCGAAGCTTTCGATCGATCGCGCCGCGACTGCAACGATGCCCCACGGCTCAGCCGGCGTCGGACAGCGCCAGGGCCAGCGCCGCATCCTCCGACAGCGGCCGTGACAGGAAATATCCCTGCACCAGGTCGACCTGCAGCTCGCGCAGCGCGTCCAGTTCCTGCGCCGTCTCCACACCTTCGGCCACCACCCGCGTGCCGATCTCGTGGGCGAAGTTGGTCAGCCCCTTGGCCAGCGCGCGGCGGCTGCGGTCGGAATGGATGCACTGGGTGATGCTCATGTCGAGCTTGATGACGTCCGGCTGCAACTGCAGGATGTGGCGCATGCTGGCGTAGCCGGCGCCGGCATCGTCCACCGCCACCTGCGCGCCGCGCTCGCGCAGCGGCGCCAGCGCCTGCGCCAGCGCCTGGTAGTTGCGCACGATGGCGTGCTCGGTGATCTCCAGGATCAGGCGCGTCACCTCGGTGTCGTCGCCGAGCAGCCCCGCCAGGGACCCGGACATGATCAGTTCCGGCGACATGTTCACGCTGAGCCGGTACTGCGGCGGGAAGCGCCGCAGATACGCCAGCGCCTTGGCCAGCACGTGCAGCTCCAGGCGGATGCCGACGCCGGCCAGCTCGGCCTGCTGGAACCACTGCGCAGGCCCACGCTGCGGCACGACGTCGAAACGCGACAGGCACTCGAACCCATGCAGGCGCAGCCCCTGCAGCGCGAACACCGGCTGGAACACGATGCGCGGCGC
>NZ_AQOK01000410.1:0-4402 GCF_000364645.1 Xanthomonas sp. SHU 308
CATCCGCCGCGCCCGCCGACGCGAGCGCCGCGGCGCAGCCGGCCGCCGCCGAGGTGCCGGCACCAGGCCAGGTGCTGGCCGACATCTACGGCGCCAAGGGCGACGGCTCGGCGTCCTACGCCATCGACAACGGCGCGGTGGCCAGCTTCTGGTACGGCTACCGCTTCGACCTCGGCGGCAAGCAGTACTACACCGGTTTCGCCAATGCCACCGGCGGCAAGTACGACAAGCCCGGGGACCCGGCCGGCGACCAGGACCTGCCCGACCCGGCCGCCACGGTCAGCATCAGCCAGGCCACCTACGTGCTCGACAGCGCCGGCGGCAAGCCGGCCTGGACCTTGTTCCACGCGCAGCGCTGGGCCGGCGATTTCGGCTCCGACGGCAAGGCCGACACCCTGGACGAACAGCGCAAGCCGCAGAGCACCGAGACCAAGGATGGCCACCTGCTGCTGGCGCTGCCGACCACCCGTTTCGCCGACGGCATCACCAGTGCCGGCTTCGCGGTGTTCACCTTCGACCCGAACAAGAACGACCTGGGCGACTACAAGGGCTGGGTCTACCTGGGCACGGTCGCCGCCGGCGAGGACAACAGCGCCGCCTGCGACGACCAGGGCACCATGAAGTGCGCCACCAGCACCGGCACGCTGAGCTTCGTGCCGCCGGCCAGCGGCAATGTGCCGTCGCTGCGGATCGCCCTGCAGGGCACGGTGGTGGAAGGGCCGGGCAAGGTGCGCACGCTGGGCCCGGCCGACGCCGTCACCTACACCTACGACCCCGCCAAGCAGCACTACACCCCGCCGCTGGACCGCTGAACGGACGGCGCGGGGAGGCGACGCGGCGCGTACGGCGGCGGTGGTTTCGGGCGTAGGACCTGGTTTAAGATGCGCCCCACGGGGCCTGATGATCAGGCGAGTCATTCGCGAGCGGCATGGGATGCTGCACTCGCCCGAAATGCCGGCGTGGATTGCCGGCGTGCGGTTCGCCATGCGCGACCGCCATCACCGCCCCTGCTCGGGGCCGGCGTGCACGTCACCTTGTTCCGTCCGAAGCTGCGCCTGCGGGGAGTGTGCTCTCCGTGCAGCGCGCCGCGTCCGCGTCGTGCGCCTCCTGCGTCACGCCGGCCGCGGTAGCGGGGCGCATCGGAATGTGCAGGTGGGTTCTTCCGGCTTCTTCACCGAATACAGGATGTTCTGGACATGTCGAACGACAACAAGCGCGCCGCTCCCGAAGTGCCACCCGATGCGGGCAGCGTGCTGTACCTGATCTACGGCTGGGACGGCGATGGCGCCGTGTCCTACGAGATCGACAACGGCGCCGTGGTGAATTTCTGGGGCGGCCGGCATTTCGAGCTGGACGGCAAGCAGTACTACACCGGTTTCAGTTACGCCACGCCGGGCCGGTACGGCATCGACGATGCGGAAACCTTCCCGAACCCCGGCGAGGGCGTCTCGCTCGGTGCCGCCACCTTCCAGCTGACCACCCCGGGCGGCGAGCGGCCGTGGATGGTGCTGCATGCGCAGCGTTACGTCGGCAGCTTCGGCGCCTACGCGCGCGCCGATGCGTTCGATACCACCCGCGCGCCGCAGCAGCATGCGCTGGGCGATGGCCGGTTGCTGCTGGCCGTGCCGACCACCCGCTTCGAGAACGGCATCACCGAAGCCGGTTTCGCCATGTTCGTGTTCGATCCGAACCGGCACGACCTCGGCGATTACCGCAGCTGGGTCTACTGCGGCACGGTGGCGGCCGGCGAGGACAACGAAGCGGCCAGCGACCCGGACGGCGTGGTGCCGCACGTGTCCAGCACCGGCGCTCTGGAATTCCAGGCGGTGCCCGGCCAGCCCATGCCGGCGCTGCGGGTGGCGCTGCACGGCACCGCGATCGCCGGTCCCGGCCGCGCGCGCCTGCTCGATGGCAGCGACGTCCTGCAGTACGCCTACGACCCGGACAGCGGCCAGTATCAGCCGACGCCCGTCGCATGACTCCACGGCGCGCGGCGGCGCGCCGGTGACGCAGCACCCGATGTTCCGCAGTACGCAATCGTTCTGTTGACCGCGCACTAACAAGCTCATGGACGAGCTCGGTTGACCCAGGCGGCCGCGATGGCCGTACCTCAACCTCAAGGAGTTACACGAGATGGCACGCGATACCAGCAAGGCAGAGAATCTCGACATCATCGAGCGGGAAGCCAGGCAGCGGCAGATTCCGGTCGACGATTTCATGCGTTTCGCCTACATCGAAACCGGCGGCCGCTTCGACGAGCAGGCCAGCCGCGGTCCCAACAGCGCCAAGGGCCTGTTCCAGTTCACGCCCGGCGCCGCCAGCGCCTACGGCATCCGCGGCCGCGAGCTCGACGCGGTGGCCAACACCGATGCCGCCGCACGCATGTACCAGGACAACCGCAACAGCCTGACCCGCCAGCACGAGCGCGACGGCCGCGCCTACCTGTCCGGCAAGCCGCAGCCCGACGGCCTGGACATGTACATGGCGCACCAGCAGGGCGCCGGCGGCTATCGCTCGATCCAGGCCGCGATCGCCACCGGCCACTTCGAGCTGAAGGGCACCCGCGCCAACATCCTCAACAACGTCCCCGGCGAAAAGGATGCGCAGGGCGCGCGCCAGTTCCAGGCCTACACCGGCACCTCGCTGGCCGACTTCAAGAAGCTGTCCGACCAGGACATGGCCAAGGCGTTCGTGAAGTACTGGGACGCCAAGTACGACCACATCGCGATCCCGGAAAAGGGCATCAAGCCGATCGCCGAGGGCCAGGCCGCCCAGGCGCCCGCGCGCACGCCGGCACCGGCCGGCGGCAAGCAGGGCGGCCACGACGGCATCGCGCTGACCGCCGCCTACGACCTGGGCGTCAAGCACGACGACGTCAAGTACGCGATCAACGTCAAGAGCAGCAAGTACTACCACCCCGGCGTGGACGGCAAGCATCTGTCGCAGGGCTACATCGACTGTTCCGGCTGGGTCACCGAGCTGCAGAACGCGACGATGAACGAGATCAACCGCAAGGCCGGCCGCGACGTGTTCACCCAGAAGGACATGCTGGTGCAGGGCATGACCGGCTCCGGCGAGATCGTCAAGAAGGCCTACGACAGCTCCGGCGTGCTGCTGGAGGGCAAGGATGTGTTCAAGCCCGGCGCGCTGAAGGAAGGCATGGTCATCGGCGTGGATTCGGGCAAGACCGCGCACGAGCACTGGAAGGGCATCGACCACATCATGATGGTCGTGCGCGATCCCAAGAGCGGCGAACTGCTGGTCAGCCAGTCCACCGGCAGCAAGGGCGTCAACACCATGCCGCTGGACGACTACCTGGCCACGCATCAGAACGCCAAGCTGTTCGCCTCCGATCCGCTGGCCAAGGGCCGCGACCTGCTGCAGGACCGCCAGCAGACCCAGGCGCAGACGCAGGGCGCGCAGGAGCCGCGCACGGCGCTGAAGCCGGGCGAGCAGGGCGCCGACGTCAAGGCGATGCAGCAGCGCCTGATCGAACTGGGCGTCAAGGACGATCAGGGCAAGCTGCTCAGCGGTACCGGCTACTACGGCGATCGCACCCAGCAGGTGGTCGCCAACCTGCAGCGCGAGAAGGGCCTGGCGGCGACCGGCATCGCCGACAAGGCCACCCTGGAGGCGATCGCCAAGCAGCCCGCGCCGGCCAAGGCGGAGGCTGCGGCGCTGGCCGACAATCCGCTGTACAAGCAGGCCATGGACCATCTGCAGAAGCAGGGACCCAACGGCGGCTTCAAGAGCGCCGAAGAGATGCAGCGCGCCGCCGGCCAGGTCGCGTTCGAGGCCAAGGTCAGCGGCATGAACCGCATCGACGACCTGGTGCTCAGCGGCGACCGCCGCGGCCTGATCGCCGTGCAGCGCAATCCCGACAATCCGCACGACGTCAATCGTGCCTACGTGGACAGGCAGCAGGCCGCGGCGGTGCCGCTGGAGCGCAGCCAGCAGCAGTTGGCCGCCGAAACCCAGCGGCAGACGCAGGAGCAGGCGCAGCAGCCGGATCCGCAGCGCGAGAAGACCCAGGCGCCGCGCTGATCGGTCTCGCGGCAACGGCCGCCGTCGCGCGTTGCGCGGCGGTGGTCGTGCGTGGCGATGTCGAGCGCTGCGCAAGACCGCCGCGCATGCGCCGGCGCGACATTGCCCAACGCCGGCCAAACACGATCGCCTGCCATCGCGGCGTGCGATGGACAGTGTGCACGACGATCGATTAGAACCTCGCCTTCCCGCTCGCGCAAACGACAAGGACGCAACCCCACCATGGCCATCGCCAAGGCGTTCCAACGCTCTTCCCTGCTGCTGTTGTGCGTGGCCGCCGCCGCGTGCAGCGCGCCGTCTTCCACACCCGGCCAGACGCAGGCACCGGCCGCTCCGGCGGCAGACGCTGCGGCAGCCG
>NZ_AQOK01000411.1:0-7599 GCF_000364645.1 Xanthomonas sp. SHU 308
GCCGCGCACGATGCCGGTACCCAGGCCGATGCGGGCGCGGCCACACCGGTTGCATCGGCTCCGGCGACCGCCCCTTCCACCGCTTCAGGAGATTCCCCCGTGCTGCGACCGTCCTACGACACCTGCATCACCGCCGCCGGCGGCGCGACCCCGGCGATGCTGGACTGCATTTCCGACGAACACGCCTACCAGGACCAGCGCCTCAACACCGCCTACAAGGCGGCGATGGCCAAACTGAGTGAGGCCGAGCAGCACGCGCTGCGCGAGCGGCAGCGCAAGTGGATCGCCGAGCGCGACGAAAAGTGTGTCGCCGATCCGGACGGCGGCCAGGCCGAGCGCGTGGATGCGGCCGAATGCCGGCTGGAAATGACCGCGCACCGCGCCGACGAACTCGAAGCGCACTGACCACCCCTGTATCGAACCCGACGCGCGGCGCCTTCCACGCCGCGCGTCCTGCCAAGGAGAACGCGATGAGCGACAAGGATTGGGAACTGGGCCAGACCTCCAAGCACTACGAGACCGGCGGCCGCGGCGCGTCGACCGTGTCCTCCGGCGTCGACGACCCGGGCGGCGTGTCCTACGGCTCGTACCAGATGACCTCGCAGACGACGACCCGTGAGGGCAAGGTCATCAACGGCGGCACCGTCGCCGCGTTCGTCAAGGACAGCAAGTACAGCGACGACTTCGCCGGCCTCAAGCCGGGTTCCGCCGAGTTCAGCGCCAAGTGGAAGGAACTGGCCAAGACCGACCCTGGCTTCGGCCAGGAACAGCACGACTACATCAAGCGCACCCACTTCGACAAACTGGTCGACCGGCTCAAGGACAAGGGCATGGACCTGTCCGACCGCGGCCCGGCGGTGCAGGACGCGATGTGGAGCACCGCGGTCCAGTACGGTCCGGGCAGCGACAAGAAGCCGGGCGGGTCCGGCGTGTTCCTGCGCGCCATGGAAGAGAAGTTCGGCAAGCAGGCGGATCTGTCCAAGATTTCCGACAAGGAGATCGTCAGCGCGGTGCAGGACTACAAGGCCGAGCACGTCAAGGAGCTGTTCCCGCGCGTGCACAAGCAGAAGACCCTGGACTCGCTGGAGAACCGCGCCGAGAACGAGAAGGCCGACCTGCTCAAGCTGGCCGACCTCGGCAAGACCGTGGCCAAGCCCGGCGAGCAGCGCGACGGGCACACCGCGCCGAAGTCGCACGACGGCCATCGCGAGCCGGCCGCGCACAACGGCGTGCTGGCGCGCAATGCGCAGGGCGAGGCGGTGAAGGGCCTGCAGGAGAAACTGGCCACGCTCGGCTACCTGGAGGCCAAGGATGCGATCGGCACCTACGGCCCGAAGACCGAAGCGGCGGTGGAGAAGTTCCAGCAGGACCAGCACCTGAAGGGCGTGGACGGCAAGGCCGGCCCGGAGACGCTGGGCGCGCTCGACCGCAGCGTGCAGCGGCAGCAGGGCGTGGAGCAACTGCGGCGCGACAGTCCGCTGTTCGACCAGGCGGTCGCGCAGCTGGAAAAGCACGGGCGCAACGGTGGCTACGGCGACCGCGAGTCCATGCAGCGTGCGGCCGGGCAGTTGGCGTTCGAGGCCAAGGTCAGCGGCATGTCGCGCATCGACGATCTGGTCGCAAGCACCGATGGCCGCGGCATGATCGCGGTGCAGCGCAATCCGGAGAACGCGCACGACGTGCATCGCGCGTATGTCGACCGTCAGCAGGCGGCGACCGTGCCGCTGGAGCAGAGCCAGCAGCAACTGGCGGCCGAGACCCAGCGCCAGGCGCAGGAGCGGCAGGTGCAGGACCAGCAGCGCACCCAGACCCAGGCGCAAGCCCCCGGGCGCTGAGTCGCCCCGCGCAGGGCGGTCATCGGCACGCGCCGCTGGCCGCCCTGCCTTGCGCAGTTCGCATCGCGCGTCGTGGCAGGCGCGCGGCAGGACAGCGGCCGCGGCCATGGCCTATGCTGCACACATGTCGCATGACCGCTTCTGCCGCCACCTTTCTTCGTCGCGCCCCGGGCGCCGGGCTGGCGCACTGCGCGCAGTGGGCCTGACGCTCGCGTTCGCCGTCGTGCCTGCCACGTTCGCGGTGGAACCGACCACCTCGCCGGCGACCACGCCGGAACAGGCGGGACTGGTCGACGTGCACACGCTGGCGCCGGACATCGCGATGGACATCCGCTACGCCGGCCACGACAACTTCACCGGTCGCCCGGTGCCCGGCTACGACGCACCCAAGTGCTATCTGCTGGCGCCGGCCGCGAAGGCCTTGGCGCAGGTGCAACGCGACCTGCAGGCCAAGGGCTACCGCCTGCAGGTGTTCGACTGCTATCGGCCGCAGCGCTCGGTCCGCGCCTTCGTCGCCTGGGCGCGCGATCCGCAGGATCAGGTCGCCAAGGCGCGCTACTACCCCAAGCTCGACAAGGGCGTGCTGCTCGGCGACTACATCGCCGAACGCTCCGGCCACAGCCGTGGCGCCACCGTCGATCTGGGCCTGCTGGACTGCCGCCAGGGCGCTTGCCGCGCAGTGGACATGGGCACCGGCTTCGACTTCTTCGACCCCAGCGCGCACACCGACACGCCGGCCATCGACGCCACCCAGCGCGGGCATCGCCAGCAACTCCTGAAGGCGATGGCCGCGCGCGGCTTCGTCAACTATCCGATGGAATGGTGGCACTACACCTTCCAGCCCGAGCCCAGCCCCGGCGTCGCCTTCGACGTGCCGGTGCGCTAGCGCCTCCTCGTCTTCGCCACGGACCACCCATGACCGGCACGCACCAGTTCGTCGACCTGCAATGCCCTTACTGCGGCGAGTGGATCGATGTCGCCCTGGATCCGTCGGTGGACGTGCAGCAGTACGTCGAGGACTGCCAGGTGTGCTGCAAGCCGATGCTGATGACGGTGCGCTGGGACGAGGACGGCGCGCCGGTGGTGAGCGCGATCGCCGAAAACGCCAGTTGATCAGGATGCCGGCGCGGTGCCTCGTACGCCGATGCGCGACACCCTCTAGACTTGCGGCCTTGCCGACCGAGGACACCCGATGAACCTGCCGCTGCACTTCGGCCTGCTGGGCTCGCTGGAAGCCGGGCTGATCGCCTTGGCGGTCGGCTTCCTGGTGTATGCGCTGTGGCAATGGCTGGGCCGGCGGCTGGGCTGGTCCGAGGGCCAGCAACTCGGCGGCGCCTGCCTGATCGCGGTGGCGGTGTCGGCCGGCATCGACTGCTGGAACCTGTTCTACACCAGCATCGTGCGCCTGGAGTCGCCGCTGTATGCGCGCATCGCCCTGGCCAGCATCCACGATCCGGACGAACTGGGCTCGCGGGTGGTGCTGGAAGTGGCCGGCGCCCTCTCCGGCGTGGCCCTGGCGTGGGTCGTATTCAGGGCGCGTTCAAGCGAAAACGCCGGCGACGGCGGTCACGAAACACGGTGAAACAGACGTTTTCTTTCTGCAATTCAAACGTCTCGAATGGACGCCTTACTGCTTGCTGACGGAATCCTAACCAGTGCGGTAGCGCGCTGCGCAGACGTCGTGGTTAACGAAGCGTTTTGCAGCAGATTTCGACAGGGAATGGATTCAGTCTGAGACCGGCACGGTAGCGCCGTGTTCCGGAATCGACCGGACATGCCACACCGAGAGAGCCAAGGAGAATCCACCCATGAACATTCGCACCCGCACCCCGCTGATCGGTACCGCCGCCCTTCTCGCCGCTGCGCTGGCCCTGCCGGCGTTCGCCCAGGACGCGCAGGCCGATGCCGCCGCGCAGGCGCAGACGCAGTCGTCCACCAGCGCCACCGGCCAGAGCGGGCAGGCCGGCGCGGCCTCCGGCGGCGCCCAGACCTGGGCCGACGTGGACGCCGACAAGGACGGCGCCATCAGCAAGCAGGAAGCGCAGGTCAACGCCGGCCTCAGCCAGATCTTCGCGCAGGCCGACGCCAACCACGACGGCAAGCTGACCCCGGACGAGTACAAGGCCTACGTCGCCAAGCAGCAGGGCGGCGCGGCGACCGGCAGCGACAGCAACGGCGGCCAGTAACGGGAGCGGTACCGGCACGGCGGTCGCGCGGCGATGAGGACGCGCGCCGCCTGGCCGGGGCCGACCCTGGAGCACCACGACGGCGGCCTTGGGCCGCCGTCGTGCGTTGTGCTTCAGGGCAGTGCCCGTCGTCTATTGGTCGGCGACCCGCTGCTATGCTTGGCGGATGATGCCGACACCTACCGCCTTGCGTTCCTCTCCCATCGCCCTGGTCGGTTTCGACGGCGACGACACCCTGTGGAAGAGCGAGGACTATTACCGCGACGCCGAGGCCGCATTCGAAGCCATCCTCGGCCAGTACCTGGACCTGCAGGACGCCGGCACCCTGCAGCATCTGCTGGCGGTGGAGCGCCGCAATCTCAAGGTCTTCGGGTATGGCGTGAAGGGCATGACCCTGTCGATGATCGAGGCGGCGATCGAGCTGACCGAGGCGCGCATTTCCGCGCACGACATCGGGCGCATCGTCGAGATCGGCCGCGCCACCCTGCAGCATCCGGTGGAGGTGATCGCCGGCGTGCGCGAGGCGGTGGCGGCGATCGCCGCCGAGTTCGAGATCGTGCTGATCACCAAGGGCGACCTGTTCCACCAGGAAGCCAAGATCGCGCAGTCCGGCCTGGGCGACCTGTTCCCGCGCATCGAGGTGGTGTCGGAGAAGGACCCCAAGACCTACGCCAAGGTGCTGTCCGAGTTCGGTATCGGCGCCCAGCGCTTCGTGATGATCGGCAACTCGCTGCGTTCGGACGTGGAGCCGGTGATCGCGCTCGGCGGCTGGGGCATCCACACGCCGTACACCACGACCTGGGCGCACGAGGCCGAGCACGGGCTGTCGGCCGACGAACCGCGCCTGCGCGAAGTGGCCGCGGCCGCGGACTGGCCGCAGGCGGTGGCCGATCTCAACCGGCATGCGGCGAGCCTGCAGCGAGGTTGAGTGGAACCCTCGCCCTGCGGCGTTGGCATCACCGGCCGCTGGCGGTGTCGCATAGGAGCGGCTTCAGCCGCGACATCGCCGAGTCTGCGGTGGGCATCGCTGTCAGCTCGCCGCGCTGACAGCGCCCACTGCCTCCGGCAGAATCGACGCATGCCTCCGCTTCCGTCTCCTGCCGGTCTGTTACTGAGCGCCGCCCTGTTGGCTGCCGGCCCGGCCATGGCGCAGGGGACGCCCGCGCGCGCCCCTGCCTCCGAGAGCGGGGAAACGGCACCGGTCGAGGTGCCCGGTACCGACGATGCCTGGATCGATCGGCAGTTGCTGGACATCGACCGCTACGCCGCGCGCTACCCCGACAGTTTCCTCGACGAGGTCGCGCGCTACGCGCAGATGCCGCGCGGCTATGCCGAGGTGCTGCTGCGCGATCGGCGCTGGCCGCCGCGCGATGTCTATGTCGCCGCGTTCCTGGCCAAGGCCGCGGGACGGCCTTACCGCGAGGTGGTGCGCGCACGCACCGCGGCCGGCGTTCCGGCCGGCTGGGCAGCGGTGGCGAGCGACATGGACGCGCCGCCCGGTTCGCTGGCCTACCGCGCGCTGCGCCATGCCATCGTCGCCAGCTACGACCACTGGGATCGGCCGATCGTGCTGGACGCGCTGTTGCGCCGGCAGCTGGGCGACCGCGCCACCCGCGACCGCGCTGCGACGCAGCCCCAGGACGGATCCACGCGCACGCAATAAGCGCGGGGGAGCACAACGACACAGAGCGGCCGCCTGCACGTTCGCCCATGTCTTTGCGCGAACCTCCCGTGGCCCTGCACGGCATGCAGGCACCGGTATGCACCAACGTCAGCACACACAAGCCCCTCTTCCCCCGGGAGAGGGGTTGGGGTGAGGGTCGGGGCGCGCAGCGCTCCAGGCAGTTTGGGTGCACGAGGCTGCGCCCGGACCCTCATCCGCCCCTGCGGGGCACCTTCTCCCGGCGGGAGAAGGAGACAGCGGTGCCGGCCGCGCCCGCGCCGCACCGATACGCGCCGCCCATTCATCCACACTGGCCGCGCCGCCGCCGCGGCGCGAGAATAGGCGTTCTGCCGGTCCTGCTGCCGGCGCCACCGCCGCTCCGGACCGCCCGATGACCAACGCCTTCGTTTCGCCCGACGCTATCCGCAGCCTGTTCGCGCAGGCCATGTCCGACATGTACCGCACCGAGGTGCCGTTGTATGGCACGCTGATGGAGCTGGTGGCGCAGGTCAATGCGCAGACCCTGGCTGCGGACCCGGCACTGGAGGCGCAGCTGCAGCGCAACGACGAACGCGCGCGCCTGGACCAGGAGCGGCACGGCGCGATCCGCGTCGGCACCGCCGAGGAACTGGCCACGCTGCGCCGCCTGTTCGCGGTGATGGGCATGGCGCCGGTCGGCTACTACGACCTGTCGGTGGCCGGGGTGCCGGTGCACTCCACCGCGTTCCGCCCGCTGGATGCCGCGGCGTTGGCGCGCAATCCATTCCGCGTGTTCACCTCGCTGCTGCGCTTGGAGCTGATCGAGGACCCGGCACTGCGCGAACAGGCCGCGCAGATCCTCGCCAAGCGGCGCATCTTCACCGACGGCGCGCTCGCGCTGATCGCGCAGTGCGAACGCGACGGCGGCCTGGGCGACGCCGACGCGCAGCGCTTCGTCGCCGAGGCGCTGGAGACCTTCCGCTGGCACAGCGACGCGACCGTGAGCCTGCCGACCTACCGCGCGCTGAGCGAAGCGCACAAGTTGATCGCCGACGTGGTCAGCTTCCATGGCCCGCACATCAACCACTTGACCCCGCGCACCCTGGACATCGACGCGGCGCAGGCGGAAATGCTGCGCCGGGGCATCGACGCCAAGGCGGTGATCGAAGGCCCGCCGCGTCGCGCCTGCCCGATCCTGCTGCGCCAGACCAGCTTCAAGGCGCTGGAGGAAACCGTGCGCTTCCCCGCGGGCGCGGACGGCGCCGAGGCCGGCACCCACACCGCGCGGTTCGGCGAGATCGAGCAGCGCGGCCTGGCCCTGACGCCGAAGGGCCGCGCGCTGTACGACGCGCTGCTGGAACGCGCACGCGCCGCCGACGGCAGCGCCGGTGCCGACTACGCCACGCGCCTGCAGGCCGCGTTCGCCGATTTCCCCGACGACTACGCCACCCTGCGTCGCGAGGGCCTGGGCTATTTCCGCTACGCCCTCACCGATGCCGGTCGCGCCGCCGGCGCTGCGGCCCTGGCCGGGAAGCCGGCCGAAGCGCTGATCGCCGACGGCCTGGCCAGCGCCGACCCGATCGTCTACGAGGACTTCCTGCCGGTCAGCGCCGCCGGCATCTTCCAGTCCAACCTCGGCGGCGGCGAACAGCGCGCCTACGCCGCGCACGCCAACCGCGCCGCGTTCGAGCAGGCGCTGGGCGCGACGGTGCACGACGAGTTCGCCATCTACGCCGGTATCGAGCGCGATTCGCTGGAGGCGTTGGCGGGTTGAGGCGGGGATTGGGGAATCGCAACAGCGGTTTCCCAGCGTCGTGTCGCCACACGCGCACGACGATACGGCGGTGCGTTGTGAGTGGGCTTCAGTCCCGATGGTGTCCGAAGACAACAACGCTGCTCACACCACCGCGCGTCGCGGCTGAAGCCGCTCCCACAA
>NZ_AQOK01000412.1:0-1009 GCF_000364645.1 Xanthomonas sp. SHU 308
CGCGGTCGGCGTGGCGAATGCACTGTGAGGGGGACTTCAGTCCCGACTGTGTCCGAGGGCGATCAACCCGCACACCACCGCGCGTCGCGGCTGAAGCCGCTCCCACAAGGGTGCGACCGGTGTGGTGGGTGCACTGTGGGAGGGACTTCAGTCCCGACGATGTCCGAAGCAACAACGCTGCTCACACTGCCGCGCGTCGCGGCTGAAGCCGCTCCCACCAGGGCGCGGTCGGCGCGACGGAGACACTGTGGGAGGGACTTCAGTCCCGACTGCATCCAAAGGCGACCAAGCCGCACACCGCCGCATCGCAGCCGAAGTGGCCCCTGCACGAGATGCATGCGCGGCAATGAACCGCGTGCTGTTGCCTAGCCACCGGCGCAGCAGCGGCAGCCTGCGCGATCTCGGCCGCGCAGCCGCATCGAACGCGACTTACCCCGCGTAACGCGCCTTGAGCATGGCATACGCCGAGCGCAGCGCCAGTGCTTCGCCACCCGCCGGGCGGCCGGGGCGGTCGCTGTCGTTCCAGGCGTACACGTCCAGGTGCGCCCAGGCCTGCCGCGCCGGCACGAAACGCTCCAGATACAGGGCGGCGGTGACCGCGCCGGCCATGCGCGAGCCGGCGTTGGCCAGGTCGGCGACCGAGCTGGTGAGATAGCGCAGGTAAGGACGCCACAGCGGCATGCGCCAGACCGGGTCGCGGGTGCGCTCGCCGGCGGCGATCCAGGCCTGCGCCAGCGTGTCGTCGTTGCTGAAGAGCGCGGGCAGGTCCGGGCCCAGGGCGATGCGCGCGGCGCCGGTCAGCGTGGCGAAATCCAGGATCGCGTCGGGGCGCTGCTCGCTGGCGTAGGCCAGCGCATCGCACAGCACCAGGCGGCCTTCGGCGTCGGTGTTGTCGATCTCCACGCTGGTGCCCTGGCGGGTGGCGATCACCTCGCCGGGGCGGAACGCGTTCGGGCCGACCGCGTTCTCCACCGCCGGCAGCAGCACGGTCAGGCGCAGCGGCAGCCGC
>NZ_AQOK01000413.1:0-3020 GCF_000364645.1 Xanthomonas sp. SHU 308
CAGCGCCAGTGCGTGCGCGGCGCCGCCCATGTCCTTCTTCATGTTGCGCATGCCGTCGGCCGGCTTCAGGTCCAGGCCGCCGGTGTCGAAACACACGCCCTTGCCGACCAAGGCCACGTGTGGGTGCGCCTCCTCGCCCCAGCGCAGCACCAGCAGGCGCGGTGCGCGGTGCGAGGCGCGGCCGACCGCGTGGATCGCCGGGAAGTTCTGCTCCAGCAGCGCGTCGCCGATGATGCTCTCGAACTGCGCGCCGTGTTCCTGCGCGATCGCGCGCGCAGCCTCTTCCAACTGCTCCGGCCCCATGTGTTCGGTGGGCGTGTTGACCCAGTCGCGCACGCGCAGGCTGGCCGCGATCAGGTCGCGCACTTCCGCCTGCGGCGTTGCCAGCAACTGCGCCGGCAGCCGCGGCGGTTGCTTGTAGCGGGCGAAGCGGTAGCTGCCCAGGCCCCAGCCCAGGTGCAGCGCCGCCAGCGTGTCCGTGTCCAGCGCCGTTTCCACCCGCCAGGTGCTGCCGGCCGGCAGCGCGAACGGCGCATGCGCGTAGGCATACGCATCGCCGCGATCGCCGACGCCCAGCACCGCCGCAGCCACGCCGTCGGCACCCGGCAGCAGCAGCACGCTGCCCGGCGCGGCCATGAACTGCTGGGTGTCCATCCACGCCACCCACGCCGGCGATTGCGCCGCGCGCCATTCGGCCAGGTGCTCGCGGTCGAGCACGTACAGCGGCAGCGCATGGGTGGAGGCGTCGGTGAAGCCGGTCGGCAGGGACATCAGCGGATCCTTGGAAGAGGGAGAAGACCGGTAGGCGAGAGGGCGCGGATCAGGCGCGCGCCGCGTCGGCCGGCTGGGTCGCGTCCAGCCAGTCGGCCAGGCCGGTGAGGGTGTCGAAGTGCAGATCGGGCGGGGTCGGCGGATGCCAGGCCTGCGCCTCGCGGTTGATCCAGCAACCGCGCAGGCCGGCCTGCATCGCACCGACCACGTCGATCTCGATATGGTCGCCCACGTGCAGCACCTGTGCGCAGGGCAGGCCCAGGCGCGCGCAGGCGGCGCGGAAGATGCCCGGGTCCGGCTTGGCCGCACCGTGTTCGCGGGCACTGAGCTGGAAGGCGAAATGGTGGTCCAGGCCGATCGTGGCCAGGTCGGCGTTGCCGTTGCTCAGCGCCACCACCGGCACGCGCGCGGCGATGCGCTCCAGCGCGGCGATGCTGTCCGGGTAGCACTCCACCTGATTGCGCGCGGCATGGAACACCGCATACGCAGGTTCCAGCAACGCTTCATCGGCGCCGCTGTCCTGCAGCGCACGGCGCAGGGTCAGCCGACGCAGTTCGCTGAGGTCGTGGTGCAGGTGCGGATGCGCGGCGAACACCGCTTCGCGCAACTGCCGCATCGCCGCGACCGGGAAGCGCGCGGCGGTGGCCGGGCTGTGCTGCAGCAGCCAGTCGTGCAGCACCTGCTCGATGCGCGCGCCGATCGGTGCGAACGGCCACAGGGTGTCGTCCAGATCCAGCGTGATCGCGCTGACGGGGAAGGAGGGCATGGAAGTCACCGGCGCATTTTACGCCAAGCGCCGAGGCCTACGATGGCCGTGCCCGGTAGACAGTACCCGCGCGCTTCCGCCAATCCCCAATCCCGACTCCCGAATCCCGTTTCACTCAAGCAACCGCGCCCAACGCTGCATGCCTTCGACCCGCGCCAGCACCATCTTGATGCACACCAGCAGCGGCACCGCCAGCAGCAGGCCGATCATGCCCCACAGCCAGCCGAACAGCATCAGCGCCAGGATCAGCATCAGCGGCGAGATCGCCATGCGCCGGCCGAGCACGATCGGCGTCACCACCTGGCCTTCCAGGGTGTGCAGCGCCAGGTACAGGATCGCCGGCAGCGCCGCGCTCAGCGGTTCGCGGAAGGCGACGAAGCCCATCAGCAGCATCAGCACCGCGCCGATCAGCGGCCCCACGTAGGGCGCGAAGTTCAGCAGCGCCACCACAGTGCCCCACAGCAGCGCTTCCTGCGGCGGAATGCCCAGCAGGATCAGAATGCCGGCGAAGATCAGGCCGACCAGCGTATTGATCACGGTGATGGTCAGGACGTAGCGCGAGACCTCGCGTTCGATCGAGCGCAGGATCTCGGTAGTGAATTTCTGTTGCTGGCGGCTGGGCAGCAGCGCGATCGCATGACGCTGCAGGTTCTCGCCGAACACCATGAAGAAGAACGTCAGCAACACCACCGCCAGCGCCGAGGCGGCCACCCGCGGGGTCCGCACCAGCGCCTTGTACGGGTCGTCCATCTGCGTGCGGATCACCTGCACGCGGCGTCCGCTCTCGCCGCCGGCGGCGCGGGCGAAGTTCTCCGCGGCCTGGTTGGCCTGCTGCATCGGCTTGGTCAGGTCGCGCACCTGGGTGGCCAGATGGCGCAGCTGTGCCGGCGCCTGCTGCGCCCACTCGGCGGCGGGGCCGGCCAGTTGCACGGTCAGCGTCGTCGCTACCGCCATGCCCGACAGCAGCACCAGCAGCGCGGCCAGGAAGCGCGGCAGGTACAGCCGTTGCAGCATGCGCAGGATCGGGTTGCCGACCAGGGCGAAGAAGGCGGCGAGCAGGATCGGCAGGATCACGTCCTGCGCGGCCCACAGCGTGTAGCAGACTGCCAGGGTGGCCAGCACCACCAGCGAGACCGGTCCGCGCGGGCGCGGTGCGGGCGGCGGCGGCAGGGGGCCGTGCGGGGCGTCGTCGGCGACGACCGCGGGATCGGGAACTGTGCTCATCGGACCTGCGATGCGGTGGCCGCGGCGCGCGCCGCAGTGCACGCGCCGAACGGCGTCGAAAAGGAAGCGAAGTGTAGGCCGGATCGTGGCCGGCGCGATATCAAGGCGGCGTGGCCGCCGCGTGCGCGCGGCGTGGCGGCCCGGGCCAGCCACGCGCCGATCCCAGGAACGTCAGTCCTTGCCCTGGCGCTCGGACAGATCGGTGGCCGCTTCGGCCGCGGCGGGTTGCCCGGGGCGCGAGGCCATCGGCGGCCGCGGC
>NZ_AQOK01000414.1:0-2123 GCF_000364645.1 Xanthomonas sp. SHU 308
GGAACGGGTGCAACGGGAGGCGGGGCCTGGGTGGCGGCATCCACGGCCGCATCCTGTGCGGTGTCCGCCGCTTCCTCGGCATCGTCGGAGGCGCGCTCGGCGTCATCGGACGCGCCCTTGGCGGTGGTGGCGTTGATCAGGCTGGAGAGCGCGCTGAGCAT
This sequence comes from Xanthomonas sp. SHU 308, assembly GCF_000364645.1. Lineage (NCBI taxonomy): Bacteria > Pseudomonadati > Pseudomonadota > Gammaproteobacteria > Lysobacterales > Lysobacteraceae > Xanthomonas > Xanthomonas sp. SHU 308. The sequence goes on from NZ_AQOK01000414.1 coordinate 162, forward strand.
CTGCAGCCAGCGCGCGCCACCGAGCTTGCCGACCACCGCCGCCGGTTCGGCGCGGCCGACCAGGAAGCCGGTGCCGAGGCCGACGATCACGATCCGCCATGGTGTCCAGCCTTCGCGCCAGACCTGCTGCAAGGTCGTCCAGTGCGTGCGCACCTGCTCCTGGCGTCCTTCCAGCACCGCTTCGGCGCGGGCGATGCGGTGCTGCAATTGCCGCAGGGTCATGGCGTGGCCTCGCGCTTGGCGACATCCTCGTCGCCGTCCTCGTCGTCGCCGCCGATGCCCAGCTTGGCCAACTGGCGGCGGGTGGCGTCGAGCTTGCTCATGTCGAAGTAACGCAGCGCCTGCCACGCGCCGAGCGCGGTGACCACCAGGCTGAAGGCCGCGGTCGCCGAGATCGACGCCAGCCACGACCAGCCCATGCGCTGCAGCAGGGCGATCATCGCGCCCATCAGCAGCATCCAGGCCGAGGCGCCGAACGCCACCGACACGGTCAACCACACCAGCGCCCGCGCCAGTGCGGCGCGGGCCAGGGCGAAGTCCGCGGCCACCAGCTTGCGCAGCGCGCGGCCGGTGTCCAGGGTGGCATTGAGTCCTTCGCGCCCGGCCGTGCCGAGCGCGCGGAAGGATTCCTCCAGCGACGGTGCGGCCGCGGCGTCCGCCGCGGCGCCGTCGGTGCGGGCCTGCTCCTCGCTCACGCGCGGCTTACTTGTCGCCGCCGCTGCGCGCCAGCTTGGCGATGATCCAGCCGGTGGCGAAGGCCACGCCGAACGAGGCCAGCGGACGCTCGCGGATCAGTTCGGCAGCGCTGTCGATCAGGTCGCGGCCCTTGTCCAGCAGCACGTCCACCTGCTCCTTCGCCGCCGCACCGCCGAACTCGGCCGCCGCCAGTCCGGACAGCGCGCTGTCGGACAGCTCGGCCTTGACGTTGGCCTTGCCCAGCTTCAGTTCTTCGCCGGCGGCACCGGCAGCGCCCTTGATCGCGTCGCCGGCATAGCTGGCCGCGGACTTCAGGTGCGCGCCGGCTTCGCTCAGGTTGTCCTTGAGGTTCTCGGTATTGGTCGGGCTGGCATTCATGGGCATGTCTCCTCTGGGGTTTGGGGGCCTGCCGTCCGCCAATGCGGACGCTGCGCAGAACGGGGCGACACCAATACCATCGGCGGGGTGTACGGGGTGTTAGCTCGTCGCCGCACGCGGTGCGCCATAGTGTCGGCGCTCGCCGGCGAGCAGCCAAGTCCCGGAGGAACTGTCATGCACGCGTACGGCAATCGGAGCGGCCATGCCGGGGTGGTCGCCTACGACAGCGGCCCGGACTGGATCGTGCTGCGCTTCGCCGACGGCGCCACCTACCGCTACGACCGCCAGCATCCCGGCCTGCTCCATGTCATGGAGATGCAGCGCCTGGCCGCGGCCGGGCGCGGCCTCACCACCTATTTGAACCAGCACGTGCGCGACGATTACGCCGCGCGCCTGGACTGAGCGCGCCGGCTCACTGCATGACCAGGTCGGCCTGCGCGCCGCCGCGCACCACGCGCAGCACCAGTTGCGCCGGCTTGCGCGCGAAATTGGCGCGGTAGCTGGCCAGGTCGGCGAATTCGCCGACCGAGGCGGCCACCACGATGTCGCCGCTGGCCAGGCCGTTGCGCGCCGCACGGCTGCCGCGCGCCACGTTGCCGATCAGCACGCCGGAGATGCCGGACTGGCGCAGCGATTCGGGCAGGTCGGCGAAGGTGGCGCCGCTCAGCCGCGGATCCAGCGACTCGCCGCTGATCGCGCGCGGCTGTTCCTTGAGCGTGGCCTTGAGCTGCAGCGGCTTGCCGTCGCGGCGCACGTCCAGGATCACCGTGCTGCCCACCGGCTGCAGGCCTTCGTAGTTGTGCAGCGCCTCGGCACTGTCCAGGCGCTCGCCGTTGGCGCCGGTGATCACGTCGCCCGGCTGCAGCCCGGCGGCCGCGGCCGCCGAGC
>NZ_AQOK01000415.1:0-551 GCF_000364645.1 Xanthomonas sp. SHU 308
AACTCCCAGCCGACGCGCAGGCGCTGCGCCCACGGATGCCGCCAGGCCCAGGCGGCGGCGAGCGCCAGCGCAGCCAGCAACGCCGCACGCAGCACGTCGCGGCGCAGGCGCTGCGCTGGCGAAAGCGTGGGCGTCGCGGCCATGCGCTCAGTCCGCGTGCAGGGCAGCCGCCTGTTGCTGCAGGCGCTGCTTCAGGGCGTCGTCGATGCCGAGCTGCCGCGCCAGTTCGTCCAGGTAGCTGCGCTCCATGAAGCCCTGTTCGTCGGCGGCGAGCAAGCTGGCCAGGTACATTTCCGCGGCCATCTCGGGACTGGTCGACGCGCGCGCCACCTCGGCCGGATCCAGCGGTTTTTCCAGTTCCGCATGCAGCCACTGCTGCACGTCGGCATCGTTGCCGTGGAGGCGGGCGAACTCGCCTTCGATCAGGCGCCGCTCGTGCTCGTCCAGATGGCCGTCGGCCTTGGCCGCGCCGACCAGCGCGCGCAGCACCGCCTGGCTATGCTGCTCGACGTCCAGTGGCGGCAGCCGGTCCAGGGTCTGCGGTTCGGGCG
>NZ_AQOK01000416.1:0-3055 GCF_000364645.1 Xanthomonas sp. SHU 308
CGAGTTGCTGACGGCGGTAGTCGCCGTAGGCGCGATAGGCCATCAGCCCCAACGCGGCCAGGCCGCCGTAGGTCGCCAGCTTGCGGGTGGTGCGGTGTTTGCCGAGCAGCAGGCCGAGTGCGCCGCCGCTGAGGGCTCCCTTGCCGAAGTCGGCGTTGAGCAGGCCGCCCAGGCCGCCGGCGCCGGCGTGCGCCGGTGCGGCAGGAGCGGCGGTGCCGGTCTTGCCCATGGCCTGGCCGGCGGCGCCCTGCGCCGATTGCAGCAGTTGATCGAGAAAGCCCTGTAGTTTCATGCAGGTGATCCTGTCGAAGGGAATCACCGGTATAGCGGCCGTCGCCTTAGCGGGCCGTCAACCCAGGTGCGCAGCAGACACAAAAAAACGAGACGGCCGGGGCCGTCTCGTCGGTGTGCTTGCCTGGATCAGGCGACGCTGCTCAGAGCGCGGCGTCCTTGAGCTTCTTCAGCGGGCGCACCTTGAGCTTGGTGGTGGCCGGCTTGGCGGCGAACCACTGCTCTTCCTTGGTGAACGGGTTGATGCCCTTGCGCTTCGGCTTGGCCGGCACGCTGACGGCGGTGATCTTCAGCAGGCCCGGCAGGGTGAACGAGCCAGCGCCCTTCTTGCTGACCGAACCGGCCACGGCGTGCTCCAGCGAGGCCATCACGGCGCGCACGTCCTTGGCGATCACGCCGCTGGTTTCGGCGATGTGGGCGACGAGCGCGGACTTGCTCAGCACGTCCTTGATCGGCTTGGGAGCGGCCGGCTTGGCGGCAGCCTTGGTCGCTACCTTCTTCACTGCCTTCTTCGGGGCAGCCTTTTTTGCGGTCTTTGCCATGATGTCCTGATTCCGTATTTGGTGGTTTGGGTCGCGCCGACCCCGTCGGCATGGCGAAATGTAGGGCATGTGCTACGCCGCGCCAATAGGCCGGAAGCAAAAAACGCGAATATTCGCCGCGACCGACGCCTTTTTTGCCGAGGACGGCGTCGATGCCGGCACATCCGCGGCGATGCGCCAGGGCATTTTCGCTGCCTCGCGCCGCCGCCGCCGCCTTCGCGCGGAAGCACAAGCCCGTAACGCCGCCTCCCCTATGGTCCGCGCTCCACTCACCGACAGGAGCCTCGCATGGGCATTTCGCGTCACGCCACCGCGCATTGGGAAGGCGATCTCAAGACCGGCCAGGGCCGGTTGAACACGCCGCAGAGCGGCCTGCTGGAAAACACCCGCTATGCGTTCAACAGCCGCTTCGGCGACGAGAAGGGCACCAATCCGGAAGAACTGATCGCCGCCGCGCACGCCGGCTGCTTCACCATGGCGCTGTCGGCCAAGCTGACCGAAGCCGGCTTCCCGCCGACCGCGCTGGACACCCGCGCCGATGTCGACCTGTCGATGGAAGGCGGTCCCCAGCTCTCGCAGATCCGGTTGAAGGTCAAGGCCGTGGTGCCCAACATCGACGCCGCGCGCTTCCGCGAAGTGGCCGACGACGCCAAGCAGAATTGCCCGGTGTCCAAGGCGCTGAGCGCGGTGCCGATCAGCCTGGAAGCGGAACTGGGCTGAGGAATCCCCGGCGCGGCCCGGCGGCATGCCGGGCCGCGCGCGTGCGGCGCACCTGCGGCGCTACCGATGGCAGGCCAGGACGCGTTGCGCCTCTGCACCGTCCCGCACGGCTCGATCGTCCGCTAGCTGTCGCGCCACTAAATGTGCGCGCCACAGCCGTCCCTATTCAGTCTGGTTTCACCGCATCGGATCGAGCATGCAGTCGCGCGATCCACGCGCTTGGAACCATCGCCATGAACAAGCTCTCGACCCGTCTGTTGACCGCTGCGCTCGCTGTCGGCGTCATCGGCTCCGCCGCCGCGCAGGATTACGGTTACACCCGCTACGACGACTACCGCGACCGTGGCTACGCGTCCGGCACCTACGAATATGCGCGCGTGGTGCGCGCCGATCCGATCATGGTGCAGGTCAACGGCCCGCGCGAGACCACCGAGCGCTGTTACGACCGCCCGGCCTCGGGCAGCTACGCCAGCGACTACGGCTACCGCGGTACTGATGGCGGCCGCACCGCCTCGTCGGTGGTCGGCGGCATCGCCGGCGCCGTGCTGGGCAGCCGCGTCGGCGGCGGCAATGGCCGTTTCGTCGGCACCGCCGTCGGCACCATGCTCGGCAGCCTGGCAGGCCGCTCGATCTACGACAGCAATACCCGCGGCTACGGCGGCGGCTACGGTGGCGGCGTGGTCCGCGAATGCGACCCGGTGTCGTATCGGACCGAACGCTACGACCGCGTCGACGGCTACGACGTGACCTACGAATACGGCGGCCGCTACTACCACACCCGCACCGCCTCGCCTCCGGGCGATCGCATCCGCGTCCGCGTCGACGTCCTGCCCGACTGACGTATTGCCCAACTAAAACAAAGGGCGCCTCCTTGCGAGGCGCCCTTTGTTTTTGCGCGTGCGTTCGCGCCCGCGGTGCGGGGCGGCGGCCGGCGATCAGGGCCAGTCGATGTGGCCTTCGATCACCGTCTGCACCTGTCCGCCGGACCACACCTCGCCGGCCTCGTCGACGCACAGCGTCAGCAGCGCATCGTGGCCGACCTCGCGGCCCTGGCTGGCGACGTAGCGGCCACCCTGGCCGGGCAGGGCCTTGCTGTGATCCAGCCATGCCGCCAGCACCGCATTGGCCGCGCCGGAGGCCGCATCCTCGAAGCGCCGGCCGTTGCCGACGAAGGCGCGCACGGCCACTGCATAGGCCTGGCCGCTGGCGCGCGCGTAGGCGAACACGCCCATGCTGGCGGTGCTTTCGGCCAGGGCGGCGATCGCATCCCAGTCCGGCGCCAGCGCGCGCAGCGCGGCTTCGTCGGCCACTTCGACCAGCCACCAGCAGCGGCCGCCGTCCATGCGCACCGGCGGCAGCGCGCCCAGCGTCCAGCCGCGCAGCGCCGCCTGCAGGCGTGGATCCGCGGCATCGGCGATCTCGGCCACCTGCGCGCGCGGGGTGCGGATGGCGATGCTGCGCACTCCGGCATCCACGTCGACCCGCAGCGGCAGGGGGGGGGG
>NZ_AQOK01000417.1:0-1270 GCF_000364645.1 Xanthomonas sp. SHU 308
ATGCCGTCCTGGGTCAGCACGCCGTCGCGCGGGCTGGCGATGCCCGCTTCCAGCGCGACGTGCGCGGTGCCGACGCTGGGATGGCCGGCGAACGGCACTTCCTTCTGCGGGCTGAACATGCGCAGGCCGTAGCTGGCATCCGGCCGCGTCGGCGCAAACACGAAGGTGGTTTCCGGCAGGCGCGTCCAGCGCGCGATGGCCTGCATCGTGGCGGCGTCCAAGCCATCGGCATCGAGCACGACGGCCAACGGATTGCCGTTGCCGGCGCGGGCGGAGAAGACATCGACCTGGAAGAAGCGGCGTGCGGCCATGAGGGGGAACTCCGGACTGCGGTGGGGGAGGCCGGAGCTTACCAAGCGATCTTGCCAGCGATCACCGCTTGCACCAGACCGCCGCTCCACACGTCTTCGCCATCGACCAGGAGTTCGACGCGGCTATCGCGCCCGAGTTCGCGTCCCTGGCTGGCGACGTCGCGCCCGCCGCCCAGGCGGCGCCGACGCTGGGTGGCCTGCGAATCGCAGTTCGCCCTTGGGGTGAAGATGCGGATACGGTAGCCCGCGCCCGCCTCCGGCGGCAGGAACAACACCGTCTCCGAGAGGTTCAGCCACGCCGCCAGGCGCTGCATGCGCGGTGCGTCCAGGTCGGCGGCATCGATCGCCACGCCAGGCCCCGGGCTGGCGGAAAAGACGTCCAGGTGCAGGTAGCGGCGCGCGCTCATCGGCGCTCGGTTGGCAGTAGAATCGGGGGTTCCGCCCGCGCATGCAGGCGTTTTCCCCACATTCCAGACACCCCCACTCCATGTCAGCTTCCTCCCCTGTCGATCGCTGGATCGTCCTCAAGTTCGGCGGCACTTCGGTGTCGCGTCGTCATCGCTGGGACACGATTGGACGGCTGGCGAAAAAACGCGCGGAGGAGACCGGCGCGCGGGTGCTGGTGGTGGTGTCGGCCTTGTCCGGGGTCACCAACGAACTGACCGCGATCGCCGACGGCAGCGCCGACAGCGCGCAGCGCGTGGCCGCGCTGGAGCAGCGCCACCGCGAGTTCCTGGCCGAACTGGAGCTGGATGCCGAGGCGGTGCTGGGCGAACGCCTGGCGGCGCTGCGCGGCCTGCTCGACGATCCGCGCGCGGCCGAGCGCACGCTGGACTGGCAGGCCGAGGTGCTGGGGCAGGGCGAGTTGCTGTCCTCGACCCTGGGCGCGGCCTACCTGCGCGCCAACGGCCTGGACATGGGCTGGATGGATGCGCGGCAGTGGCTGGACGCGCTGCCGC
>NZ_AQOK01000418.1:0-6049 GCF_000364645.1 Xanthomonas sp. SHU 308
GTCGTGCCAGTGGCAGTCCGATCCGCAGTGGCGCGCGCGCTTCGTCGCCCAGCCCACGCGCATGCTGATCACCCAGGGCTTCATCGCCCGGCATGAGGACGGCGGCACCGCCATCCTCGGCCGCGGCGGCTCGGATACCTCGGCCGCCTACTTCGGCGCGCTGCTCGGCGCCAGCCGGGTCGAGATCTGGACCGACGTGCCGGGCATGTTCAGCGCCAATCCGCGCGAGGTGCCGGACGCGCGCCTGCTGACCCGCCTGGACTACTACGAGGCGCAGGAAATCGCCACCACCGGCGCCAAGGTGCTGCACCCGCGCTCGATCAAGCCGTGCCGCGACGGCGGCGTGCCGATGGCGATCCTGGACACCGAGCGCCCGGAGCTGCCCGGCACCAGCATCGACGGCAACGCCCGCACCGTGCCCGGGGTCAAGGCGATCAGCCGCCGCAACGGCATCGTGCTGGTGTCGATGGAAGGCATCGGCATGTGGCAGCAGGTCGGCTTCCTGGCCGACGTGTTCGCGCTGTTCAAGAAGCATGGGCTGTCGGTGGACCTGATCGGCTCGGCCGAGACCAACGTCACCGTGTCGCTGGACCCGAGCGAGAACCTGGTCAACACCGACGTGCTGGCCGCGCTGTCGGCCGACCTAGCGGAGATCTGCCGGGTCAAGATCATCGTGCCGTGCGCCGCGATCACCCTGGTCGGGCGCGGCATGCGCTCGCTGCTGCACAAGCTCTCGGACGTGTGGGCCACGTTCGGCAAGGAGCGCGTGCACATGATCTCGCAGTCGTCCAACGACCTGAACCTGACCTTCGTCATCGACGAGACCGACGCCGACGGATTGCTGCCGATCCTGCACGCCGAGCTGATCGACAGCGGCGCGATGCCGGTGGAAGAAACCGAGGTGTTCGGCCCGCGCTGGCGCGAGATCGCCGGCACGGTGAGGCCGCGGCCGGTGCCGTGGTGGCAGGGTGAGCGCGCGCATCTGCTGCGCCTGGCCGAGGCAGGCACGCCGCGCTACATCTACCACCTGCCGACCCTGCGCGAACGCGCGCGTGCGCTCAAGACGATCGCCGCGGTGGATCAGCGCTACTACGCGATCAAGGCCAACGCGCATCCGGCGATCCTGCAGACCCTGGTCGAGGAGGGTTTTGGCCTGGAGTGCGTGTCGCACGGCGAGCTGCGCCGGGTGTTCGAGATCGTGCCGGAGCTGTCGCCGCGCCGCGTGCTGTTCACCCCCAGCTTCGCGCCCCGCGCCGAGTACGAAGCCGCGTTCGCGCTGGGCGTGACCGTCACCGTGGACAACGTCGAGGCGCTGCAGCGCTGGCCGGAGCTGTTCCGCGGCCGCAGCCTGTGGCTGCGCATCGACCTGGGCCATGGCGACGGCCACCACGAGAAGGTCAACACTGGCGGCAAGGCCTCCAAGTTCGGTCTGTCGGCGACCCGCGTCGACGAGTTCGTCGAGGCCGCGCGCGCGCTGGACATCCGCATCGTCGGCCTGCACGCGCACCTGGGCAGCGGCGTGGAGACGGCGCAGCACTGGCGGCGCATGTGCGACGAGCTGGCCGGCTTCGCCCGGCGCATCGGCAGCGTCGAGGTCATCGACATCGGTGGCGGCCTGCCGATCCCGTACAGCGCCGACGACGAACCGTTCGACCTGGAGACCTTCGCCCAGGGCCTGGCCGAGGCCAAGGCCGTGCATCCGGCGTTCCGCCTGGCGATCGAACCGGGCCGCTACCTGGTCGCCGAGTGCGGCGTGCTGCTGGCCCGCGCCACCCAGGTGATCGAGAAGGACGGCATCCGCCGGGTCGGGCTGAACGCCGGCATGAACACCTTGATCCGCCCGGCGCTGTACGACGCCTGGCACGACGTGGCGAACCTGAGCCGCCTGGAGCAGCCGGCCGAGACCGTGTTCGACGTGGTCGGGCCGATCTGCGAATCCAGCGACGTGTTCGGCAAGCGCCGGCGCCTGCCGGCGGGCACCGCGCCCGACGACGTGATGTTGATCGCCGACACCGGCGCCTACGGCTACAGCATGGCCAGCACCTACAACCAGCGCGAGTTGCCCCGCGAGGAGGCGATCGATGGGCACGCAGACTGAATTCGTCGCGGGCAGCGCCGCGGCCGGCGCGCTTGCGATGGTGGCTGCCACCGCGGTGGATCAGTCGGGTACGTCGCTGCCGTGGACCGACAGCCTGAAGTGGGCGTTGCCGGCGTTGGCCGCCGCTGCCATCGGCGCATGGCTGGCGGTGCGCTGGCAGCGCCGCGGGCCCGCGGCGAGCACCGGCGCGCTGGCCCTGCGCACCTCGCTCCTGGCCGCGTTGGCCTACCTGCCGGCGCTGGCGCTGTATGTGCTGGTCGCCGTGCTGGCCTCCGCCGCGTCGGTGCCGGCCGGACAGCACTGGCAACTGCTGCTGATGGCCTTCGTGTTCGGCTGCCTGCCGCTGCTGTGGGCCGCCTTGCCGTTTTCGATGCTCGAATTTCTTCTGTGCCGCCGCTATCTGCGGCACACCCGTGTGCTTGCAGGACGTCCATGACCGCTTTCGACAAACAGCAGATCGCCACCTTCCGCTTCGTGCGCTGCGGCTTCGACGCCGACAGCGGCGTGGCGCGCCTGGTCTATGCGTTCGACGACGGCCCGGAGCTGGTGGAAACCATCACCGTGCCCGGCGCGCCGTTCGCGCTCGACCCGGCGCGCGCGCAGGCGGCGCAGCGCGCCCTGCGCCTGCTGCACCTGATCGCCGGCGTCAGCTACTACAAGGCGGCGGTGCCGCCGCGCATCGTCATCGACGACTACGCCATCGATGCGGAGACCGCCGCGCTGCTGGACAGCGTGTACCTGCATGGCCTGGGGGAGTTCGCCTATCGCAATGGCCTCGACCTGCGTGGGCGCATCCGCTTCCCGGCCGCGGAGGCCGACGCCACCGATGCCGCGGCGCTGGGGCTGCGCGACCAGGCGCTGGTGGCGATCGGCGGCGGCAAGGATTCGCTGGTCAGCATCGAGGCGTTGCGCGCGGCCGGCGTGGCGCAGACGGTGACCTGGATCGGCGGCTCGCAGTTGATCCGCGCCTGCGCCGAGCGCACCGGGCTGCCGACCTTGAACATCGGTCGCACGCTGGCGCCGGAACTGTTCGAGCTGAACCGTCAGGGCGCGTGGAACGGCCACATCCCGGTGACCGCAGTGAACTCGGCGATCCTGGTGTTTGCCGCGGTGCTGCACGACGCCGGCCAGGTGGTGTTCTCCAACGAACATTCGGCCAGCTACGGCAGCCAGATCGCCGGCACCGGCGAGGTCAACCACCAGTGGTCCAAGGGCTGGGCTTTCGAGCAGGCGTTCGGTACGCAGGTGCAGCGCTACGTGGCCGCGGACCTGCGCTACTACTCGCTGCTGCGGCCGTTGTCGGAACTGGCGGTGGCGCGACAGTTCGCCAAGACCGACCATTACGACGCGCATTTCTCCAGCTGCAACCGCAATTTCCACATCCTCGGCGAGCGCCCGGCGCACCGCTGGTGCGGGGTCTGCCCGAAGTGCCATTTCGTGTTCCTGGCGCTGGCGCCGTTCATGCCCAAGACGCGGCTGGTGCGGATCTTCGGCCGCAACCTGCTCGACGACGCCGGCCAGGCCGGCGGTTTCGACGCGCTGCTGGAGTTCCAGGACCACAAGCCGTTCGAGTGCGTCGGCGAAGGCCGCGAGTCGCGCGCGGCGATGGCGGCGCTGGCGGCGCGCGCGGAATGGAAGGAGGACGCGCTGGTGGCGCGTTTCATCCGCGAGATCCAGCCGCAGCTCGACCCTGCCGACCTGCGCGTGGAGCCGCTGCTGGAACTGGACGCGCAGCACCGCATCCCGGCCGACCTGTGGGAACGCGTGCGTGCGAATTTCGCAGCTTGAGTCGCAGCGCGTCGCGCTGTGGGGTTGGGGTCGGGAAGGTCGCGCGGCCTACCGCGCGCTGCGCAATAGCCGGGGCCCGGGGCCCGGGACCCGGGACCCGGCGTCCACGCCGCTGACCCTGTTCTGCACGACGGCCGAAGCCGAGGAGGTCGCAACGCTTGGCGATCCGGCGCTGCACGTCGAGACCGAGGCCACCGCCGAGCGCCTGGCCGCGTTCGATGTGGTGATCAAGTCGCCCGGGATCAGTCCTTACCGGCCCGAGGCACAGGCCGCCGCGGCGCGCGGCACGCGCTTCATCGGTGGCACCGCCCTGTGGTTCGCCGAACACGCGGGTGCCGACGGGGTGGTGCCCGGCAGCGTCTGCGTCACCGGCACCAAGGGCAAGAGCACCACCACCGCGCTGCTGGCGCACCTGCTGCGCGCCGGCGGCCACCGCACCGGCCTGGTCGGCAACATCGGCGTGCCGCTGCTGGAGGTGCTGGCGCCGATGCCGCCGCCGCAGTACTGGGCGATCGAACTGTCCAGTTACCAGACCGGCGATGTCGCCCGCAGCGGCGCGCGGCCGCAGCTGGCGCTGGTGCTGAACCTGTTCCCCGAGCATCTGGATTGGCACGGCAGCCAGGCGCGCTACATCGCCGACAAGCTCGAGCTGGTCACCCATGCGCGGCCGCGCATCGCCCTGCTCAACGCCGCCGATCCGCAACTGGCCGCCCTGCAGCTGCCCGACAGCGAGGTGCGCTGGTTCAATCGCGAGGACGGCTGGCACATGCGCGGCGAGGTGGTCTACCGCGGCGACAGCGCGGTGTACGACAGCGCGCAGGCGCCGCTGCCGGGCCGGCACAACCGCGGCAACCTGTGCGCGGTGCTGGCCGCGGTGGAGGCGCTGGGCCTGGATGCGGCGGCGTTGGCGCCGGCGGCCGATCGCTTCCGGCCGCTACCGAACCGGCTGCAGACCCTGGGCATGCGCGATGGCGTGACCTATGTGAACGACTCGATCAGCACCACGCCGCATGCCAGCCTCGCGGCGCTGGAGTGCTTCCGCGGGCGGCGCATCGCGCTGCTGGTCGGCGGTCACGACCGCGGCCTGGACTGGCAGGACTTCGCCGCGCACATGCGCGATGGCGAGGCACCGCTGGAGATCGTCACCCTGGGCGCCAACGGCCCGCGCATCCATGCGCTGCTGGCGCCGCTGGCCGCCGCCACCGGCTTCAGCCTGCATGCCGCGGCCGACCTGGCGGAAGCGGTGGCGCTGGCGCGCGCGGCGCTGGGCGAGCAGGGCGGCGTGGTGCTGCTGTCGCCCGGTGCGCCCAGCTTCGGCGCCTACCGCGACTACGTGGCGCGCGGCCGCCATTTCGCCGCGCTGGCCGGGTTCGACCCGGATGCGATCAGCGCCATTCCGGGGCTGGGCATCGCCTGAGCCTCGGCGCGGCGTCGGCGCACGCGGTCGCTGATGTCGCTGTCCGTCATGGGGGCGGCGGAAAGAGCATGCCCGGAAGCATTCGCCGGGCCGCCATGCGACGGCGCTGTGCGCCTTGTCCCATCGCCATCGCCGGCCGCCGTCGCCCTCACCTCGACGTGCATGGCACGTTCTAGACTGCCGCCTGGTTCCCACGGGAGAAGGGCGATGCGCATACGATCGATGCTGCGGTGGACCGGTCTGCTCGGGCTGGCCTTGGTGCTGCCGCTGCCGGCCTGGGCGGCGATGCAGGTCAAGCCGGTGGAGTGGCAGGTCGGCAAGGACACCTTCAGCGGCGTGCTGGTCTACGACGATGCCGACCACGACACGCGCCCCGGCCTGGTGATGGTGCCGAACTGGCGCGGCGTCAACGACTCCGCGGTGGAGAAGGCCAAGCGCCTGGCCGGCGACGACTACGTGGTGCTCGTGGCCGACGTCTACGGCAAGGGCAAGCGACCGGCCAACGATACCGAGGCCGGGCAGTTCGCCGGCGCGTTGAAGAAGGATCCGGCCACGCTGCGCGCGCGGGCGTTGGCGGCGGTGGCGGCGCTGAAGGCGCAGGCCGGCAAGGCGCCGCTGGATCCGGCCCGGATCGGCGCGGTCGGCTTCTGCTTCGGCGGCACCACGGTGCTGGAACTGGTCCGCGCCGGTGCGCCGCTCGCCGGCGTGGTCAGCCTGCACGGTGGCCTGGCTACGGCGGCCCCCGC
>NZ_AQOK01000419.1:0-858 GCF_000364645.1 Xanthomonas sp. SHU 308
CCGGTGCTGGTGCTCAATGGCGCCGACGACAAGAGCGTGAGCCGCGACGATATCGCCGCCTTCGAGCAGGAAATGAACGGCGCTGGCGCCGACTGGCAGTTCGTCAACTTCAGCGGTGCCGTGCATTGCTTCGCCGAAGCCGACGCCAACAGCCCGCCGGGCTGCCAGTACAACCCGCGTGCGGCCAAGCGTGCCTACCGGATGCTCGAGGATTTCTTCGAGGAGCGGTTCGGGCGGAAGTAGGGAGGTGCCTCGCGCTGCGCGCTTGGCGGGATTGGGGATTGGTAAAAGCGGACCGTCGGTGCCGCCCAACTGATCGGTTGGTGTGGCGAGCCCGTAGCGCTTCAGGCGTCGGCCAAGCCGCCGTTGCGAATCCCCAACCCGAATCACCAATCCCTTCCGGCGCGTGGTAGCGAGCCGATGGCAGTCAAACGGGCCTAATGAGCCCTCACGGTGTCTTGGCGGAGTGCTTGAGCAAGTGCGCCTGCGCCGCGGCGATGGCGTCGCTCATGGCCGCGCGCGCTTGCGGGCTGTTGCGCCAGCAGGTGGAGCCGAGCAGCGCCGCGGCCTGTTCGGTGAGTTGCCGTGCATCGCAGGCGGCTAGCGCCTGCAGCGAATGCACGCCCAATTGTTCCAGGCGCGCGACCACGGTGGGACCGACGCCTTTCACCGCCAGCAATACGGCGCGGTCCTCGGCGTCAAAGGCGATCATGCCCGGGCAGCGCTCAATGTCTGCGCTCGACCGCGTAGCGGGCCAGGCCGCGCAGGGCGGCCACCGCCTCGTTCTCCGGCAGGCCGTCCAGGGCGCGCTCGGCGGCGGCGGCGTAGTCGGCCGCGCGGCGGCGGCTGTAGTCGATG
>NZ_AQOK01000420.1:0-1772 GCF_000364645.1 Xanthomonas sp. SHU 308
AACTGCAGGCGCAGCCGCCGGCCCACAGCACCCTGGGCGGGCTGCGCGGACGCCGCCACCTGCGCGACGTGCAGACCGCCCTGCTGCAGGCGCTGCGCGCCACCCACGGCGCGCAGGCGACCCTGGCAGCGCAGCAGGCCGACACCTTCGACCTGCTCGGCCTGCTGTACGGCGAGATCGAGCGCGAGGTACGCCCCGACGCGCCGGCCGCGGCGCTGCTGGAACGCCTGCAGGTGCCGCTGGTGCGCGCCGCGCTGCAGGATCCGGCGTTCTTCGCGCGCAGCCGGCACCCGGCGCGGGAACTGCTCAATGCCGTCGCCGAATCCGGCGCCACCTGGCTGGGCGAAGAGGACAGCGATCCGACCCTGCTGCTCAAGCTCAACCAGGCCGTGGACCGCGTGATCGAGGAGTACGAAGGCGACGAGACCGTCTTCGAGCAGGCCCACCAGGAGATCCAGGCGCAGCAGCGCAGCCTGGCGCACAAGGCCGAGATCGCCGAGCGCCGGCACGTCGAGGCCGCGCGCGGCAAGGAACGGCTGGAGCTGGCCAAGCAGACCGCGACCGCCACCCTGGAGGCACTGTGCAGCGCCCGGCAACCGCCGGGTTTCGTGCAGACCCTGCTGCAGCAGGCCTGGTCCGACGTGCTGGTGCTGACCCTGCTGCGTCAGGGCGAGGACTCGGAGACCTGGCGCGAGCGCATCGGCCTGGCCGAGCGCATCGCCGAGGTCACCTGCCGCAGCGAGGGCGCCTCCGATGCCGCCCTGGCCGAGCGCGTGGGCCAGGCGCTGCTGCAGGTGGGCTACCACCAGCAGGAAGCCGAGGCCATCGCCCGCCGCCTGTCCACGCCCGGCGGCACCGACGCCACCACCTCGCGCACCGAACTCAACGTGCGGCTGAAGGCGCGCACCCGCCTCGGCGAGCAGGGCGAGGACGGCGAGCGCCCCTCGCTGCCGCCGCGCAACGAGGCCGAACAGGCCGCGTATGCGCGGTTGCGCACGCTGCCGTTCGGCACCTGGTTCGAATTCGTCGTCAACCAGCAAGGCGACCTGAAGCGGCAACGCCTGTCCTGGTACAGCCCGATCACCGAGCGTGCGTTGTTCGTCAACCAGCGCGGGCAGAAGGCCGCCGAACACACGCTCGACGGATTGGCGCGGCTGCTGGCGCAGGGACAGGCGCGCATCGTCAGCGAGGACCGCGCCCGCCTGATCGACCGCGCCTGGCAGGCCGCGGTGCGCGCGCTGCGCACCCTGGCCGGCGTTCCCGCCGCCGACGACGCCATGGAGGGCGCATGAGCGCAGACGCTCGCCGATCGCCGCGCCTCCAGGTTCCGGACATGGTGCCGGTGCTGGACCTGATGGAAGACGCCGTGGTCGGCCGCCTCGGCAACGTCTCCGAACACGGCATGCTGCTGCTCGCCTCGGCACCGCTGCACGAGGACGCGCTGTACCAGTTGCGCTTCGCGATACCGCACGCCGACCGCGACGTGCAGATCGATATCGGCGCGCACCTGTTGTGGAGCGAACCCTCGCACGCACCGGGCCAGGCCTGGGCCGGCTTCCGCTTCCTGACCATTTCCCCCGCGCATCGCGACCTGTTGCGGCAGTGGATCAACGCTGCGACCGGCGGCTAGCTGTGTAAACCCACCACGTTGTTCAGTGGAATTCGGGAGATGGGAGGCTTGTAGCCGAGGCTGGCGTGTGGTCGATGCCAGTTGTAGTGATGCAGCCAGCCGGGGAAGGCGTTGGCGCGTTGTGTGGAGTCGATATAGGAGC
>NZ_AQOK01000421.1:0-755 GCF_000364645.1 Xanthomonas sp. SHU 308
AGCAAGACCGGCACCGCCATCGTCGGCAAGGACGTGACAATCGCCGCGGTTGAGAACCGCGTGGACACGGTGCAGACGTCCAAGCAGCAGAGTGCGGGGATCACCCTTGGATTGACCGGTGGCTTGGTCGATGCGGCGCAAACCGCGTATGGGGCGGTCAAACGTGGCTCGGACGTAGACGACGATCGGCTCAAGGCGCTTTACGCGGCGAAGGCCGGATACGCGATCGGCGATGCGGCTGGTCTGGCCAGCAACGGCCTGAAGGGCTACAACGGCGAAGCAGTTGCCGGCAACATGACGAAAACCGGTGAGGCGTCAGCCGATGGTGCCCAGGGAGCGGCCAATGCCACCGGCGTGAGCCTGCGCATCGGCATCGGTGCCAGCAGCGCGTCCAGCAAGACGACGACCCACGAAGAGACCACCGGCGGCAGCCGCATCCTCAGCGACGGCAATGTGACCATCGCGGCCACGGGCGGCGATCTCAACGTCATCGGCAGCAAGATCGCCGGCGACAACGTCGCATTGGCGGCGGCGAACAACCTCAACCTGCTGAGTCAGCAGGAAACCAACACGACCAAGTCGGAAAACAAGAACGCCGGCGGCGAGGTCGGTGTCAGCGTCGGCGCGACGACCGGCTACTACCTGACCGTGTCGGCCGGCAAGGGCGACGCCAAGGGCAACAGCAACCTCCACACCGAGAGCGTGGTCACGGCCAACGACACGCTGACCTTGGCCAGCGGCAACGACACCACGAT
>NZ_AQOK01000422.1:0-17651 GCF_000364645.1 Xanthomonas sp. SHU 308
CGCTGGCCGGCGTGGCGACCAGCAGCGGCTCGGGCAGGTGTGCGATGCCGTCGCCGCCGTCGCGCAGGAACAAACGCAGGATCAGGTCCAGCTCGCTGGCGCCGTCGTGGGCCGGATCGAAACCGCCCAGCGCCTGCACCGCCGTGCGGCGGAACACCCAGTGCCCGGCCGTGGCCAGCGGGTTGCCCAGCAGCAGGTCCAGGTCCGGGTCGGGCCGCAGCAGCGGCGCCAGGGTGTCCGCGTCCACGGCCAGCCATTCGTCCGAATACAGTGCGTTGCACTGCGGTTGCCGTGCCAGTTCCAGCAGCAGCCGCAGCAGGCCGCCGGCGTAGAACCGGGTGCCCGCGACCACGCGCAGGCACCAGTCGCTGCCCGGCGCCATCTCCAGTGCGGCGGACAGCGCCGCCGCATCGGCCGCGGCCGGCAGCGGTGGCAGGATCCGGACCCGCGGGTCGGGCCACGCGGGGAGGGAGGCGTCGCCCAGCACCAGCGCCTGCACCTGTGCGAACGGCGTGCCCTCCAGCAGCAGGCTGTCCAGCGTGGCGTCCAGCGCGGCACGGTCGGCGCCGCGTGCGTCGACCAGCACGGCGAGCCGCGGCGCGCCGCCGAGGGCGTCCAGGCGCGCGTCGAGAAGGTCGCGTTGCGCCGGCGTCACCGTCCGCTGCGCCTGCCAGTCGCGCAGCGTCGCCTGTACGCAGACCCGCGCGTAGGCGTCCTGGATCGCCTGCAGCAGGTCCACCGGCGTGCCGGGGCCGCCGCCCAGCGGCGTCACCGTGACCTGGCGGACGTCGCCATCGCCGCGGTACCAGCCCATGGCGCGCACGCCCTGGCGGAAGTTGGCATGCCCCTGGTCGCCGATGCCGGGCTGGTCGCGGCCGGCCTGGCTGTACTGTTCCTCCGACACCCGGAAGCGGGTCAGCGGCTTTGCCAGCAGCGCCAGGTGGCCGCGGTGCAGCAGCTTGGCGTACAGCGCCAGGTCGCCGACCCAGTTGATGACCTTGCCGGCCAGCGTCATCAGCTCGTCGCCGATCTCCAGCAGGTCGCTGCGCCGGCACAACACGCAGCTGGGCTCGCCGACGAAGTTGATGGTGTGGTCGGCCAGGAACGACAGCAGCTCCGGCCCGTCCAGCAGCACGTCGCCGGCGAACGGAAAGGCGGTGGCTGGGATGTCCTCCAGCGGCGCGCCGTGGCTGTCGATGCGCTGGCGGCGCGAGGACGCCAGCAGGACATTCGGTGCACTCTGCATCGCCGCGATCAGCGCGGCAACGCAGTCCGGCGCCAACACGTCGTCGTCGTGCAGGAACTTCACGTACTCGCCCCGGGCCAGGGCGATGCCGCGCGCGGTGCTGCCGAGTTCGCCGTAGCGCTCCGGATTGCGGTGGTAGCGGATCGGGAACGGGGCAGTGGCTGCGCGGCGTTCCACCACCTCGGCGATCGCCTCGGTGGGGTTGTCGTCGCAGATGACCAGTTCCAGCGCCGGATAGGTCTGGGCCAGCACGCTGTCGAGCGCCTGCTCGAAGTAGCGCAGCTTGTAGGCCGGCATGACCACGCTGACCAGGGCGGGGGAACTCATGCGGAATTGACCGTGTTCGACTTGGAAAAGGGCGTCCACTGCATTGTTAGTGGTTTCTGCGTCATTCGGATACGGGCGTTGACGGGGCCGATCCGCTACAGGATGCAACATGCGTGCCGGGTCGTGGCCGACCGGTCCTCGCGGGGTTTGGCGAGCATGCCCCACGCCAAGGGACGCCGTGCCGATCCGTGATCACGCGCCGCTTGCCGCCGCGTTGGCCGCGGTCGGTCGGATTCGGTCCCCTTGGATGCGCTCCCAGGGGAAAACACCCTGGCCGCGTCCTGACTGCTCGGCTGAAGCCGAGCCGGTCGGCGTGGCGAAGTTCGACCAGATACCTGGTGCATTCGGTTCCACACGCCCGCGGGCTGCCAGTCGCACAATCGGCGCCAGCCGTTCATGCCGCTGGCGTAGCCCAGTTTCTGCGGCCAGATCCCCCCAAGCGATGCTCGCGCGAAGCCCGTACACGATGCCACTGAGCGTGCTTTGGTCGTCTACTCGCGGCCAAGGCGGCACTTGCGGGATCGGGGGGGGGGGAGGCGCTTCCGCGGCGCTGAGCTGACTTCCTTGCGGTGAGCCCGGCGGTGGCTCAACAGACCTGTTCAAGGGGCACTGTTAGTCAATCTTAATCCGCCCAAGGCGGCGGCGCGGCTCCGGCGACGGGCGATGCATACAGAACAAGGTCGTAGTAGTGGGCGGGAGAGTGCTGGCGTAGTCGGAAGTGGTAGCCATCCACCAATTTATCCAGTTGCCCCACGACATCTAGCAAATCCTGGGCGTAGTGATATACGCAAATAGCCATGCGGGGACGCTGGGTATGGATGAGGCGAGATGCTCCTTCCAGTGCTTTGGCTTCAAATCCTTCGATGTCCAGCTTCAGCAACGTCAGTTTTTCAAGTTCGTCGTCTAGGCGCGTGGTGTATACGGAAATTTCGCCATCCTGCGACACATGGCTGGAGACGGTGCCGGTCTCCTTGAAGCGCAATGTTGTATGTTCGTTGGAGATGGCTTTGTTAATGGTCTGGAGATTGCGAGGTAAAAAAGGGAGGTCGCTGGCAACACCCTGCAGTTTCTGGAAGTTGATGCGATCGGGTTCGAAAGCGGCGATGCTTTCGTACTGATAGCGGGATGCATCCAGGAACTTGCGGACGATGGGGCCCTCGAAGGCGCCGCCATCGCAAAAATGTTCGCGCTTGCCCAGTTGAAAGGTGCTGCCATCGGCGAACGTGGAAAAGTATTCGTTGACCGGCGTGGCCCAGCATTCCCTCAGAAAGCTGGAATCGTAGGTCAGGCGGAACAATAGGTTGCTGTAGAGCGTAAAAATGCTCAATTCATCGTCCAGGCGATCCGCAAGACGCAGAAACTCGTCCAGGCGCAGAAGCGTGCGCTGACGGTACACCTGGGCAGGCTCGTAAACTGCAACTAGCCCACAGTGGGCAATCGCCAGGCAGGCGTCCACCCTTGCGATGCCTGCCTGTTCGCAGAGCTTGCGGGCCAAGCCAGATTCTTCCGGGCTGTAGGAGAAATCGATGGCCAGTGCATTGGTGTGGCGCGCCGCTTGTTCGA
Organism: Xanthomonas sp. SHU 308; assembly: GCF_000364645.1. NCBI lineage: Bacteria > Pseudomonadati > Pseudomonadota > Gammaproteobacteria > Lysobacterales > Lysobacteraceae > Xanthomonas > Xanthomonas sp. SHU 308. The sequence goes on from NZ_AQOK01000422.1 coordinate 3,137, forward strand.
CGAACTGGCGCCAACTCCAACGCGGCACGCCATGAACGGTGTCACCGTCGCCCGGCTTGTCGCCCACGGCGGCGATCACATGGGGAGAGTGTTGGACGATCTGGGGGGCATAGATGTTGCCAATGCCAGAGCGCGGTTGGATGAAAAAGAGGGGGCGCTGCTCAAAATTCGGGATCAGTGGATCCAGCGAAGGCGCAACGCTCAGCTGTTTGATGTGCGCGGTGACGCAGAGATTGCTGGCAAACGCACGGCCGCGCGGGCTACAAGAGAAATCGATGGCGACTGCATCGGGATACTGCCCAGCATTGGCAAGAAATTCTTGACTGCTCCAGCGCGGCGCGCCGTGAACGCTGTCCAGATGGGTGCTTTGGTCATCCACCGCGGCAACTACATGCCGCAGGTTGGCCACTACCCTGGGGCCGTGCACCATGCCTGCGTAGGACTGGGGAGCAACGAGGAAAGTAGGGCGGTTGGCAATCGTTGGCAGGCGCGCAATGACATCGTCGAGTGCGGGGCGCTCCTGCTCCCCGATACGGAGGATGCGCTGGCGAAGCTGTTCGTTTCTTGAGTGCATGACGGTCATCCGTCGTAAGTATGAATAGGGCTGTCATAGCGGGTGTCGAAATAGGTCTTGGCAGGCACGTCCTTGTCGTAGACACGTGGCCAGCCAAGTTCGCAGCTGCGGCCCACCTTGACGCCTGCGCGCACGATGGCGCCGGTACGCAGGATGCTGTTGCCGCCAATTTCGACGCCAGTGCCGATCTGAACACCATGCTCTATCCAGCATGAGGACTTGATGCGGCACGCCGGCCCAAGGTGCGCTCCGGCATGGATGACGGTGTTGTAGTCGATCCTGCAGCCGTGCCCGACGACAGCATTGGCACCTACGAACGCGTTGAGGCCGATGACCGTGTCCTCGCCGACGGCGGCGCTGGAGTGTATGAACGGCTCCAGCTTGAAGCCACGCTCCATTGCGGCCTGCATCAATTCCATGCGCTTGAAGTTGCCGAAGCGTTCGTCAAAGGCAGCGAAGATGGTCCCGTCGGGTGGATTCAGCCCATCGAGCACACCCAGATCGAACGCGTGATCGGCATCCTGTGGCACGTCGATCCTGATGACCGTCTCGTCCGGACACGCCTCCTTCCAGGCGTGAAAGGCCAGGTCGAGGTATTCGCCGCCGCCGATGATCCACCTAAATTTCATGGTCGGTTTCCATCAGCATCGCGTACCAGCGTTCGACCAGGCGATTCAGGGATTCGTAGTCGCCCTGGGTGGGCAGTGGAGCATCTGCGTGCAGTGCGGACTGCACCCGCTCCATGATATCCACGTCTTCGCCCACCACTGCCTTGCTGCCGTGCATTTGTGCCAGTAACACCTGGCCGGAAAACCCATAAGGCCGCTTCTTGCGTGCGCTGAACCAATAGATTTCCAGGTCGGTCCTATCCGGCGCGATGGGGGTGTGGTACTCCAGCGTGAAGGAATGGCCGCCGTTCGCGCTGGCGATATGCAAGTTCGGGAAAGCCAACCAGTTGAAGTAGGCGTCCTGCTCGCCCCAGCGTTCCACTTTGTCGTGCCAGCCGAAGTGTCTAAGGTTGGGGATGGGGGCGTCAGCGCCGCCGAAGCTGAAACGGCGCATCTCGCGCCTCAAGCCCGCGGGCGACGTGTCTTGCAAGGTTTCCATGGACTCCTTGGCTTGTTCCTCGTCCACGTGGGGAACGAAGCTGACATTCTTGGCCAGTGTCCTGGGGTGGACGAAGCGCGGATGATTGGCATCCCGAAGGTTTTCGTAAGCGAGCTTCCAGTTGTACCGGCCAGGCCATGTGGTCACCATGACCTCGGTGTCATAAGCGTTGGAGCTATTTTCCAGCAAAGCGATGAAGTCCGGCGAGAACTGCTCCTCGATCGGCATCGGGTTAGGATCCAGGTTGACAAACAGCACGTTGCCAATGGCGTGCAGTGGGAATTCGCGGAGCTTGAGGTTGTTCTTTTCGCCATCATCCATACGATAGAGCGCGTCGCAGTCCGGGATGTTCTTCACCCGGCCTCGTTCGTCGTAACTCCATGCATGGTAAGGGCACACCAACGGGCGGCAACCGATCGCGCCGGCCTGGATCAGCGCGCTGCGGTGGAGACAAACGTTCTCGAACGCACGAATTTCACCATGGAAGTTCTGGATGACCAGGGGGACGCCGGCGATCTTGCGGGTGACGAAGTTGTTGTTCTCCGTCAGCAGGGTCTTCAGACCGGCGAACAGCCAAACCTTGCGAAAAATCTTGTTCTGCTCGCGGGCAAAAATCTCCGGTGACAGGTAGTACTTCGGGTGCATTCGCGAGCGCATGGGGAGCTGCCTGGTCAAATGTCTTTCTGGAACACGATTCGGGCAGGGTTGCCGAACACGCTGGCGCCGGCCGGTACGTCCTTCATGACCACCGCGCCGGCCCCGATGACCGCGCCGTCACCGACCTTGACGCCGGGCATCAGGGTGGCGCGCGGATGTACGGTGACGAAGTTGCCGATCTGGACGCCGCCGCCCATGAATGCCATTGCGCCAACGTGCACGTAGTCGCCGATGCTTACGTCGTGCCCGAGCATGCTCTGGGCGTGGATGGTGACGAAGTCGCCAATGCGCACGTCCGGCCCGGACTGTACCAGCAGGCCAAAGAAGCAGCCCTGGCCGAAGTGCACCCGTCTGCCCAGGCGGACGTCGGTCAGGATGGGAATGAACCGCCCGCCTTTCTCGAGAATCGGCAGCGCGTAGCGGTGGCGGTCGTAGGGGTTGCCCATCGCACAGACGAACACATCGTCAGGCTGTGGCTGGTAGCTCATCGGATCGCCGATGATCGGCGTGTCGATGTCGTAGCGGTCGAGGATGCCGGCGCGGCTGTCCAGGAACCCGCCGATCAGCCAGTCCTTGCCATGCCCGAGGTCGTCATGCATTTGCTCCAATACTTCGCGGCCCCAGCCACCGGCGCCGATGATGAGGGCCCGTTCCATCAGAGCACCGCTCCGCCGTCCATGACCAGGCTGGTGCCGGTAACCCAGCGGCTGGCGTCGGACAGCAAATAAACCGCGGCGTTGGCGACATCTTGCGGTGTGCCCAGACCCAGTGGGTGGCGCGCGCGTTGCTGGTTGAGCAGCGCGTTGAGCCCATCGTCCTCACCCCAAAGGCGCGGAGTGGGCACGGCCGATGGCGAAATGCCGTTGACTCTCATACGGTGCTTCGCCTGTTCCAACGCTAGGCACCGGATAATGCCCAGCAGGCCGGACTTCATCGCCGAATACGGTCCCACGCCGCGTGTCCCAATATGCGCGGAGGTGGACAGCATGAACACGATGGAGCCTTGCGCGTTAATGGCATTGGCTTGCAGCAGACGCTGCGTCAGCATGACCGGTGCCAGGAAATGAACCTGGTACATGCGCGTCATCAGTTCTTCCTTCAGCTGGCGGATCGGCGACAGCATCTGCCCGCCGAAGCAGTGCACGACGCCGTCGACGCGCCGGCTGGCTTGCACCAGGCGCTCCTGGTCCTCCGACACGGTCAGGTCGGCCTGCACCTGCACATGCCCGTCGCCGGCCAGTTGCGCATGGGTTTGCTGGAGACGTTCGGGATCGCGACCGCTGATGACCAGGCGCGCGCCGCGTCGTGCGCAGGTCAGTGCGATTTCCTGGCCAAGGCCGGACGATGCGCCGGTGACCAGGATGGTCTTGCCACTTAGGGAAAAGGCTCTGCGCGTCGGATTGCTCATGCGTAGATATCCATCGGCACGGTGAGGCCGCCATCTACGAGGAAGTAGTTGCGGGTGACCCAGCGGCTGGCGTCGGACAGATAAAAGACCGCCGCGTAAGCTACATCTTCAGGTTCACCCAGTCCCAGCGGGGTCAGTTTGGCGTGCTCGTCGATGTTGCCGCCGCTCTGCTTGAGACCCTCTAGCATGGGGGTGCGCACGTAACCCGGCACGATGCAGTTGGCGCGGATACCGTGCTTGGCCACTTCCAGCGCCAGAGTGCGCATTGCGCCGAGCAGGGCTGCCTTGCTGGCCGAGTAGGCGGCGGTGGCCACAGGACCGATGTGCGAGCCCACCGCCGAGATGAACAGGATCGAGCCATTGGCGTTGATGCGTTTCTTCGCCAGCAAGCCGCGCGTCAGCAGCAGCGGCGCATACACATTGCTGGCGAAGGTTTCGTCCAGATGCGCTCGGTTCATCAGCCGGAACGGTGCCAGCCGGGCGATTCCGGCCGCGTGCGCGACGCCATCCAGGACGCCGACCGAGGTCGCCAAGCGGTCGATGTCTTCCTGCCTGTCCAGATTGGCGATGACCTGCGCGTGTCCTGCGCCTTGCAATGCGGCGAAGGTCTCGGCCAGGCGGGCCTCGTCGCGACCGCTGACGACGAGTTGCGCGCCCATCTCCGCGCAGCTCAGCGCGATCTGCCGTCCGATGCCCGACGAGGCACCGGTGATCAGGATGCGTTTGCCATGAAGCGCGAACGGGTCGCTTGGATCGATGTCGGCACTCACGACTCGATCAACTCCGGAAACACCGCACCCTCGATGTCGATCAGGCAGGTGCCCCACGACAGGCCGATGCCGAAACCGCACAGCAGCACGCGCTTGCGGCCCGCTTCCAGTTCCTTGTTTATGCGCGCGGTCATGGTGACCGGCAGCGAGGCGCCGCTGGTGTTGCCGAAATCGTGCAGGGTGGAGGGCACCTTTTCCGGCGGCAGGCCGAGCTTCTTGCGTATGGTCTCGTTGATCATCCGGTTGGCCTGGTGGAACACGAAGTAATCGACCTCGTCCTTGGATACGCCACTGTAGTCGAGCAGCTTCTGCACCGCCGGCGGCACCCGCTGGGTGGAGAAGCTCAGCACCGCCACGCCGTCCAGCTGCAGGTCCACGCCACGGTGCCAGTGGTCGTTCTCGTCGGCGCGATATGGGATCAGGTGCTGCACCCCGACCGGCTCGCGATGGCCGCCGACCGGCAGGATGATCGCGCGATAGCCGCTGCCGTCGCTGTTGAGGTCGAAATGCATCGGCGCCGCGTCGGCGCTGAACTCCAGCGCGGTGGCGGTGCCGGAATCGGAGAAGATCGGATCGTCGAAGGTGGCGCTGCGGTCGCCCACCAGCAGCAGGCCTTTCTTGACCCCGCCGGCGGCGATCATCGAGCCGAGCAGGTTGATGCCGAACGGGTAGGCCGAGCAGCCCAGGTTGACGTCGAACGCCACTGTGGCGTGCGACAGGCCCAGGCGGTCCTGCAGGATGATCGCCGTGGCCGGGATCGGATAGTCCGGCGACTGGGTGACCACGATCAGCGCATCGACCTCCTCGCGCTGCCACTGCAGGCGCTCCAGCAGCACCTGCGCCGCGTCGAAGGCCAGATCGGAAAAGCACTGCCAGTCCGCGGCCATGCGCCGGGTGTGGATGCCGATGTTGCGCACCAGCCGCTCGCGCTCGGAGCGGATCTGCGGCCGGCAATCGGTGAGGTTGGAGACGACGCGCCTGGGCACGCAGGTCGCCATGCCGGCGAAGCGCACGTTGTGCAACGTGGAGGTCGGCATGCTATGCCTCGGTCAACTGATAGAGATCGCCCAGGGTGACCACGGCGGCCAGGTGCTCGCCGGTGATGGTCTTGCCGTACTCCATGTCGAACATCACGATCACGCCCAGCGCGGCCAGCGAATCCCATTCGGGCAGCTCGCGCAACACCGTGTCCATGGTCACCTCGACCGGATTCTGGAAATCCGTGGCCGACAGGAAATTCTCGATAAACGTCTCTTGGCTCATGCTGCGGGTTCCACGGGTTGGGCGAAGGAGGGAGGGACCAGGGTGCGACGGGAATCGGACGCGGGCATGACGCTGCCCGCCGCGGCGATCAGGTCGACGATGGCGTCCACCTGCTCGGCCGCCAGTCCGGGAAAGATCGGCAGGCACAGCACGCGCTCGGCCATCTGCCGGGCCACCGGCAGGCCGGCCGGGGCCGAGGAGGGCAGGCCGCGGTACATCGGGAAGTCGCTGATCAGCGGGTAGAAATAGCGGCGCACCAGAATGTCGTGGCCGCGCAGCAGCCGGTGCAGTTCGTCGCGCACCAGCGGGAAGGCGTCCTCGACCAGGATCGGGAACGAGGCGTAGTTGGACAGTCCCGGTTCCCGCGGCGCCAGGCAGCGGATCCCCGGCACCTGCGCCAGGCGCCGACGGTACTGCGCGTCGATCGCCCCGCGCTGCGCCAGCGCGTCGTCGATGTGCTGCAGTTGCAGCAGCCCGAAGGCGGCGTTGATCTCGCTCATCTTGCCGTTGATGCCGGTGGCCACCACGGTGGTTTCGTCGACGAAGCCGAAGTTCTTCAGGCGGCTGATGCGCTGGTAGGTCTTGGCGTCCGGGCAGACGATGGCGCCGCCCTCGAAGGTGTTGAACACCTTGGTGGCGTGGAAGCTGAGCACGCTGAGGTCGCCGTGGCGCAGGATCGAGCCGCCGGCGTCCTTGACCCCGAACGCATGCGCGGCGTCGTAGATGACCTTGAGGTTGTAGGTATCGGCGATACGCTCGATCGCGCTGGTGTCGCAAGGCGTGCCGTAGCAGTGCACCGGCATGATCGCGGTGGTGTGCGGGGTGATCGCCGCCTCGATCTTGAGCGGATCCAGGTTCATGGTCTGCGGATCGATGTCCACGAACACCGGCTTGATGCCGCGCCACAGCAGCGAATGCGCAGTGGCGACGAACGAGTATGGCGTGGTGATCACCTCGCCGGTGATGCGCAGCGCCTGCAGCGCGGTCAGCAGCGCCAGGGTGCCGTTGGTCAGCAGCGCCAGGTGGTTGACCCCCAGATACTCGGCCAGCGCCTTTTCCAGTGCGCGGTGCATGTCGCCGCCGTTGGTCAGGATGCGGCTGCGCCAGATCTGCTCCAGGTAGGGGACGAACGCCTCCAGGGGCGGCAGCAGCGGACTGGTGACGGGGATGGACATGGGACCTGCCTGGCGACGGGTGGAAGTCCCCGGTGCGGAACGCGCCGCCCGGTGCTGTGGAAACGTGAAGCAAGCCACATGCCAAAGGTGCCTGTCCACTGTCGGCGGTGCCGATCGGGATGCGGTGCAGGCGAAACCTGGCTTGGCCGCCGCGAGCGCGCGCGCTGCGACAGCGCCCGCGTCGGGCCGGCAGGTGGCGGGGAAAGGGAAGAGGGCGTGGCGTTCCGAGGGACAAGGGGCGCGTCGGGTGCGGCCGCACCCGACGCCGTGCGCCGGCTCAACTCGCCAGTCAGCTAGCCAGTTCGGTCTGGTCGCGGTCGATGCCGTACTTGCGCAGCTTCTCGACCAGGGTGGTGCGCCGCAGGCCCAGCAGCTGCGCCGCATGCGCGACCACGCCCTGGGTGCGCTCCAGCGCCTCGTTGATCAGCGCAAGCTCGATGTTGGCCATGTGCCCGCGCAGGTCCAGGCCGCTTTCCGGCAGCGTCGCCACGGCCTGGGTCGGCGCATCCGCGTCCGTCCCCGGCTTGCCGCCGACGTGCAGGTCGACCACGTTGGGTACCCGCCGCGGATCGGTTGCGATCGGCGCCGGCGGGGCCGAGACGTCGATGGACGAGGCGAAGTCGCCGCGGTAGCGTGCCGGCAGGTCCTGCACCCGCACCAGGCCGCCCGGGTGCAGCACCGCCAGGCGCTCGACCAGATTGGTCAGCTCGCGCACGTTGCCCGGCCACTCGTAGCTGCGCAGCGCCTGCAAGGCCTCTTCGGAGAAGCGCACTTCGCCGCGCCCGGTCCGCGCCAGTTGCGCGGCGATGGTGTGCACCAGCGCCGGCAGGTCGTCGCTGCGTTCGCGCAGCGCCGGCATCTCGATCGGGAACACGTTGAGCCGGTAGAACAGATCCTCGCGGAACTGGTTGCCGGCGATGCGTTCTTCCAGGTTGCGGTGGGTCGCGGCGATCACCCGCACGTTGCAGCGGATGGTCACGTTGCCGCCGACCCGCTCGAAGCTGCGCTCCTGCAGGACGCGCAACAACTTGACCTGCATCGGCAGGCTCATGTCGCCGATCTCGTCGAGCAGCAGGGTGCCCCCCTCGGCCATCTCGAAACGGCCCTTGCGCGCGCTCAGCGCGCCGGTGAACGAACCCTTTTCGTGGCCGAACAGTTCGCTTTCCAGCAGATCCGGCGGAATTGCGCCGCAGTTGATCGCCACGAACGGACCGTCGCGGCGCGGCGACTGCTGGTGGATCGCCCGCGCCACCACTTCCTTGCCGGTGCCGGACTCGCCCAGTACCAGCACGGTGGTGTCGAAGGCGGCGACCTGGTCGATCAGCCGGCGCAGGCGGGTCACCGCCGCGCTGGTGCCGGTCGGGCCGTTGTCCTGCGCGGCACCGGCCTGGTGCTCGGCGTCCAGGCGCTTGAGGCTGGCGCGGCGCAGCAGGGTTTCCAACTGCGCGTGGCGCAGCGGCGCTTCCAGCTGCCACACGTTGGCTTCGTGCAGGCCATGGCGCTGCGCGAAGGCCTGCGCATCGCCGTTGAGCAGCAGCACCGGCGGCGGCAGCGAACTGCGCGCCACCCAGCCGAAGAAGGCATCGGCCTGGTCCTGGTCGTCGAGCCCGCCGACCAGGATCGCCATCCACTCGGTCTGCCGGTGTCGGCCGGGCTGGACGTCGGCCACGTCGGTGACCCAACGCGGGTTGAGGTCCATGAATTCGAGCAGGCTGACGGTCCGCTCGGCGCGCACCGCGTCGTCATCGATCACCAGGATCCGCGATTCGCTCATGCCGGCACTCCTTCGGTCCGAAGTCCCTCCAGGATCGGCATCACTTCCTGGATGTAGGACAGCTTGCTGACGAAGTTGTCGGCACCGGCGCGCATGGCGTGCTCGCGGTGCTCGGCATCGTCGAAATGGCTGGCGATCACGATGTAGGGCGCCTGATCCTGGGTCTTGATCAGGCGCGTGGCCTGCAGACCGCCCATCTCGGGCATGGCCAGGTCCATCAGCACCACCTGCGGGCGCAACGACTCCGACCGCTCGATGGCCTCCAGGCCATTGGCGGCGCTGCCGATCACTTCCATCCAGTCGAGCTTGCGGAAGTGGCGCATGGCGGCGTTGATGAAACCTTCGTGGTCGTCGACCAGAAGCACGGACAGTTTGTTCATATGCGTCGTTTTTCCTTAGCCCGCACGGGCCAGCAGCGGTTTGCTGCCGCGGCGGCGTTCGCGTGCGGGAGCGATGTCCAATTGTTCACGATACTTGGCGACTGTGCGCCGTGCCACGTTCACGCCCTGTCGCGACAGCAGCCCGGCGATGGCCTCGTCGGCCAGCGGCCGCCCCGCCGGCTCGGATTCGATCAGGCGCCGCACCATGGCGCGGACCGCCTGGCCGGACACCGCCGCGCCTTCCAGGCGCACGGCGAAGAAGTGCTTCAGCTCGAAGGTGCCGCGCGGGGTCTGCAGGTACTTGCCGGTGGTGATGCGGGAAATGGTCGACTCGTGCATGCCGATCGCCTCGGCCACTTCCTTCAGGGTCAGCGGCGCCATCGCTTCCTCGCCCTTGACCAGGAACGCCGACTGGCGCTCGACGATGGCGCGGGTGGTACGCAGCAGGGTCTCGTAGCGCATCGACAGGCCGCGGGTCAGCCAGCGCGCTTCCTGCAGCATCTCGCGCAGCGGCTGCGCGGCGTCGCCGGCCTCGGCCAGGGCGCGCTCGTGCATCGGGTTGACGGTGACGCGGTGGGTGGTGGCCGGGTTCAGCGCGACACGCCAGGTGCCGTCAGCGTGCCAGGCGACCACGTCCGGCAGGACATGGCCCAGATCCTGCGGCTGCAGGCTGTCGCCGGGGCGCGGCTGCAGCGACAGGATCAGCCGCACCGCCTCGCGCACGTCGTCGGTCTCGGCGTCGAGCTGGCGACCGAGCAGGGCGTAGTCGTGGCTGGCGAGCAGGTCGAGGTCGCCGGCGAGGATGCGCCCGGCCAGGTGGCGGCCGGGCACGCGGCCGGGCAGGTCGCTCAGCTGCGCCTGCAGGCACTCACGCAGGTCGCAGGCGCCGAGGCCACCCGGGTCGCCATGCAGCAGGCGCTGGCGGACGGCTTCGGCCTGCGCCACTGACAGGCCCAGCCGGGCGCTGGCCAGTTGCTGCAGGGTGTCAAGCGGGCCGTCCAGGTAGCCGGCATCGTCGCAGTGTTCCAGCCAGAACGCGGCCGCCGCCAGTTCCGCCGCCGGCAGTTCCAGGGCCAGCCGCTGCAACACGCGCAGGTGCGGATCGGTCGACTCGCCCGCGGCGATGCGCTGCATGCGGTCGTCTTCGCCGTCGTTCCAGCCGGCGGCCGGGATGTCCCACATCGAGGATTCGGGAAGTTCGTCGAATGCCGCGGTTTCCAGCGCGGCGTCCTCATGCTTGACCACCGGCTCGATCACGCCCTCGGGCTCTTCCAGCTCAAGCAATGGATTGGTCTCCAGTGCGCGGCGGATTTCCAGTTCCAGTTGCATGCCATCGAGCTGCAGCAGCCGGATCGACTGCAGCAGTTGCGGGGTCAGATGCAGTTGCTGGCCCAGTTGGGCGGAAACGGTCGGCTTCATGCGGACTTCCTCGGTTCGGCGCCAACCCTCTGGCGCCCGTGGAACGCATAGTGCTTGTCGCCCGACGGTAACAGAATCGGGGTGTTCCTGAGTAGGGTAGTCAAATTCCCGACAGGGTGTCAGGGATTTCCCGACATGCGGCGCGTGGGCGCCGGACAGTCGACGGCGAAATGCCTGATGCAGCGGGGTCCGGCGGAAGCGTCACGCCTGCTGACCGATTAAGGCAAGCGCCATGCCAATGTCCCGTGTCGGGATGCCGTCCCCAGTTCAGCTCAGCTCGCCCTGGTGGCGTGCGGCCAGCAGGACCAGATCGTTGGCGCGGCGGCAGCCCAGCGATTCCATCATCCGCGCGCGGTGGGTCTCGACGGTCTTGACGCTGATGCCCAGGTCCGAGGCGATTTCCTTGTTGCTCTGGCCGCGGCCGATCTGGCGCAGGATCTCGCGCTGTCGCGGCGACAGTGCGGCGATGCCGACCGGGCGCTCGCGGCCGAGCATCGGCGCGATCATCTTGGAGGAGATCTGCGGGCTCAGGAACACCTGGTTGGCGCTGGCCGCGCGCAACGCCAGCTCCAGCTCCAGCGGGGCGGCGTCCTTGACCACGAAGCCGGTGGCGCCGCGGTCCAGCGCATCGCGCACATGCACCGGGTCGTCGTGCATCGACATCATCACCACCCGGGTCTTGGGTGAGCTGTGCAGCACGTCGGTGAGCGCGTCCAGGCCGCTGCGCCCCGGCAGGGACAGGTCCATCAGCACCAGGTCGGGGCGGTGCAGGGTGGCCAGGTCCACGGCCTGTTGCGCGTTGCTGGCCTCGGCGACCACGTCGACGTCCGCAAACGTCTGCAGCAGCCGGCTCAGGCCGGCGCGTACCAGGGTGTGATCGTCGACGATGATGACTCGCACGGTGCAGGTCCTTCTATTCAGAGCCGCACATTAGCCGAGCCGCCCGCCGCCGCCAACCTCGCCGCGACGGTCCGGGGGGCGGTGTGCCGGCTCAGCGCGCGCGCCGGCTGTCGGCGATCTGCCGGCGGTGCAGCCGGAACAGGTGGCGTTCCAGGGCCTCTTCCAGGCCCGGCGGCTGTGTCTCGAACCGTAGCCAAAGTTGCACGACGCCCGCGGTGGCGGCCTCGGCCAGCACCCGCACCGGCAGTTCCAGGTGGTCCGGGAGCCAGTCCGAGGGCTGCAGGCGCAGCAGGCCGGCGGCGCCGGCCGTGGCGCCCGAGCGCGCGCCCAACTCCAGCCGCACGCCCCGGCGCGACCAGCACAGCGGCCGCAGCGGCAGGGCATCCTCGTGCTGGCGGGCCAGCCGGCCCAGCAGCACCAGCATCAGGTCGAGCTTCGCCTCCATCCGCTGGGTCTGCGCGGTGGACTCGCTGCGGTCGTCGCTGCCGTCCTCGCCGCGCAGATCCTCGATCTGCGCCAGGCTGCGCAACAGCGCTTCGCCGGCGGCGAGCCGGCCGGCGCCGTTGCCCAGGCGGAAATCCGCCGGCAGCGCCAGTTCGCAACTGAGGGTGTCGTGGAACAGCTCGGCGTCGGCCGGGTGCTGCGCCGCGCCGTCCGAGCCGGTGTTCATCCCAGCAGTCCGGCCTGCGAATAGAGCCGCGCGGCGTGGCTGGACTGGCGGCTGCTGCGCAGCCAAGCCGCGGCATGGTCGCGCTCCATGCGCATCTGCGCGGTCACCGCCTGCTGCAGGGCCAGCAACGGCTTCAATGCCTCGCGCGAGCGGTCGGCGCCGTCCTGCTGCAGATACGCCTGCAGGTGCCGCTCGTGGTCGGCGACCATGGCCTGGGCCAGCGCGTAGTCGTCGCCACGCAGGACCTCGCGCAACTCGTGCAGGTCGTTGTGCAGGTCGGCGAGCTGGATGTTCACGACGCGTTCGCCGTGGCCAGTTCGCGCTGCTGCGCGGGAATGGCGGCCCAGGCCGCGTCGATCTCGCTGAGCAGTTCCAGCGCTTCGGTCAGCGCGGCGTCGTCGTTGTGCAGGTTGGCTTCGGTCAGCCGGTGCATCACGTAGTCGTAGAGCGCCGACAGATTGCCGGCGATCTCGCCGCCGGCCTCGTGGTCGAGCGAGCCGTTGAGATGGCCGACGATGGCGCAGGCCTCGCCGATCGCCTTGCCCTTGCGTGCCTGGTCGCCCTGCGCGAGGCAGGCCTGGGCCTGGCGGATGCGCTGGCAGGCGCCGGCGAACAGCATGGCGACCAGCTTGTGCGGATCGGCATCGGTGACGCTGGTGGAAATGCCCATCTTGCGATATTGCTCGGCGTACTGGCGGCTGGAACCGTACATGGAAAACTCCTCGGGTGGATCGGCTGGCCTCCGCGCCGCGCCGGTGAGCGGCGACGCTGCGGTTGCTGCGGCCAATCCGTAATGACTGTCGATACTCTTTCTATCGGCCGCCACGCGTCTCGACTTGAGTCGCGCGGCCGCCTGTGCGTCATTTGAACTGCTTGGCCAAACCGTCGCTCACGCTCTGCATCTGCGTCACCAGCGTCTCCATCGCCGTGAAGCGCGCGGTGTACTGGTCGCTCAGCGCTTGCATGCGCTTGTCGAGATCGCCGAGTTGGTCGGTCAGGTCGGCGATGTGCTTGTTGATCGCGTCGGTCCGCTGGGTCAGCGTGCCGCTGGTGCTGTCCAGGTTGCTCTTCAGCAGCGTGCTCATGCCGGTACCGAAACTGCCGTTGTTGCCGAGCAGGGTCTTGGCCGCCGACGGATCGGCGGCCGCCGCGGTGTCGAACTTGGCGCTGTCGAAGCTCATCACCCCGTCCTTGTCGATGGTCACGCCCATCGCCATCAGGCCGCTCACGTTGTCGCTGACCAGCCGGCGCAGCGACTGCTGCAGGCCGCGCACCATCGCATCGCCGGTCATCGGCGAGGCCTTCTTGTTGGTGGCGTCGTAGGCGCTGGACGACTTGAGCACGCTGTTGGCGGAGTTGTAGGCGCTGACCAGGGCAGTCAGATTGGCCTTCAGCGGGGTGTTGTCGTTGGTGATGTTGAGATTGAAGCTGGTGCCGGCCACGGCCTTAGTGAGATTGATGGCCACGCCGGGCACCAGGTCGGCGATGGTGTTGCTGCTGGAGGTGCGCTGGAAGCCGTCCACTTTCACCACCGCATCGGCGGCAGCGATGGTCTGGGTCAGCCCGCCGTTGTTGCCGGGCGGGTAGGTGAGCTTGGCCAGGCCGCCGTCGCCACCGGACGTGGTGATGGTCAGGGCGCCCTTGGTGCCGGTGTCGACCGCGTTGAGCACCAGATGGTCGCCATCGTCGGCGGTGACCACGCTGGCGGTCACGCCGGCACCGTTGGCGGCCTTGTTGATGAAGGCGGCCACGTCGCTGAGCTTGCTGCCGGCATCGACGTTGATGTTGAGCGTGGTGCTGCCGTAGGCGATGGTCAGGGTGCCGCCACCGACGACGGCGCCGCTGGCGTAGGCCGACGAGGTCAGTTTCTGCGACTGCGCCAGTTTCACCACCTCGATGCCGTATTTGCCGGCGTTGGCGCTGGAGGTCACGGTGGCGGTATAGCCGGCGCCGTCGTCGATGGTCGCCTTGTAGGCGCCCTTGTCGGCGCTGTCGGACACCGTGCTCATCGCCGTCTGCAGGTTGGACAGCGCGCTCTTGATCGTGCTCAAGGACGACAGTTGCGCGCTGGAAGCGGTACCGTCGCGGTTGATCCGGTCTTCCTGCGGCTGGCGTTCCTTCGCCACCAGTTTGGCGACGAAGCTGGGAATGTCCAGGCCTGAGCCGATTCCAGTGGTGGACATGGTGGCGGTCCTTGAGGTGGCCGGCACGCGGTGCGCCAGCGGCTGAGGGGGGTATCGGCGCGCGGGAGCGCTTCTTGAGCGGCGCCTGCGCGTTGCGACGGCTCCCCGTTGCCAAGCAAATCCTGTGCCGCATCCAGGGCGTCAAAAAAAGGCCCCTCCTTGCGGAGGGGCCCCATGGTGCGTTGCGGTGCGTCCGTGCTTAGCCCTGGAGCAGGCTCAGCACGCTCTGCGGCGC
>NZ_AQOK01000423.1:0-3100 GCF_000364645.1 Xanthomonas sp. SHU 308
CAGGCGCTGGCCGAGGCGGTCGCCGCCACCGGCACGCCGCTGGTGGTGCTGCTGCGCAACGGCCGCGCGCTGGCGCTGCAGGGTGCGGTGCGCGACGCCGCGGCGATCGCGGTGACCTGGTACCTGGGCACGCAGACCGGTCCGGCGGTGGCCGACGTGCTGTTCGGCGACTACAACCCGTCCGCGCGCCTGCCGGTGAGCTTCCCGCTGGATGCCGGGCAGCAGCCGTACTTCTACAACCACCCGCGCACCGGCCGGCCGGAACTGCCGACGATGAGCGAGTTCAAGTCGCGCTGGCGCGAGGTGCCGAACGCGCCGCTGTATCCGTTCGGCCATGGCCTCGGCTACACGCAGTTCGCCTATGGCGCGCCGCAGCTCGACCGCACTCAGGTCGGCTGGGACGACACCCTGACCGTGACCACGCGCATCGACAACGTCGGCGAGCGCGAAGGCGAGGAAGTGGTGCAGCTGTACATCCACGACCGCGTTGCCAGCCGGGTGCGCCCGGTGCGCGAGTTGAAGGCGTTCCGCAAGGTGCGGCTGGCCGCAGGCGAGGGCATGGAGGTCCGCTTCACCCTCGATCGCCACGCGCTGGCCTTCACCGGCCGCGACGGACAGTGCGCGGCCGAGCCGGGCCTGTTCGACCTGTGGGTGTGCGCGTCCTCGGCCAGCGGCGAGCCCGTGGCCTTCGAGCTGCTGCCCGGCTGAGCCTGGCGCAGCGACAGCCGTCGCCGACCTGGGCGTGACGCCGATGGTGATTCGGTCGCGCGGATTGCCCTGATCCGGAGGCAGCGCCATGCGGCCCGGAGGACGCGCGCTGGCTGCTCTTGCAGCCACTTTCATGGTCTGGCGTGCCTCTGTGGGGTCGCAACGGACGCCTGTCGTGGGTGTGGGCGCGTGTACTCGTCGCGTCGGCTTCCTGCCTGCGGCCTGCGTTCCCGGCCTTCCATGCAGGACGCGGCGTGACGCCGCCTGCATCTGCGGAAGCGTTCCGATGCGGCCTGCTGCAGGCGTCTACGGCGGGTGCGGCGCGGCATCCACTGTGATCGGGTGCGTAACTCGCCGCTTTCCTCTACCTTATGCATTCAGGTTGCGTTGTCGGGATGCGCGCTGCGCCTCGCCCATGCGCCGATCCTGGTCTTCCCTCATCACAAGGAATTTCTCATGCAAGCTGCGCCCAAGACCTCCGCCGCCTTTATCGCTGCCTCCTGGGGGGCGTTGCTGCTGGGCACGGGCGGGTTCCTGATCGGCTTGTGGAATGCCGAGATGATGTTGAACGAGAAGGGCTATTACTTCACGGTCCTGCTGTTCGGCCTGTTCTCCGCGGTCTCGCTGCAAAAGAGCGTGCGCGACCGCGTCGAGGACATTCCTGTGAGTGGGTTGTATTACTCGATCTGCTGGTTCTCGGTGATCGCGGCGCTGGTGCTGTTGGCAGTCGGTCTGTTCAATGCAACCTTGTTGCTGAGCGAGAAAGGCTTCTATGCCATGGCCTTCGCGCTTAGCCTGTTCGGTGCAGTGGCGGTGCAGAAGAACACCCGCGATGCGGTGGGGGCCGGTCAAGGCGGCAAGCGCCACGTCGGGCAGACGCTGCCGCCTCCGCTGGAGTGATCCGCTCTGGCGCGCTGCCCCGGGCGGGCAGACCGCTGCCGTCGTGACCGCGACCACGGCTTGGCCGCGGCATGCTTGCCGTGCACGCGGGCTCTGCTAGGTTCGGGATTCGACCCCAACCGATAGGTGCACGTCATGCGAACTCCCCTGGGTTTGGCTTGCGCGCTGGCCATGGGCCTGGCGATCTCTGCGGCGCACGCCGCCCCCGCCGACACGGCCGCCGAGCGGCGCGGCGACTGGCCGTTCTCGGCGACGCCGGTCGCCACCTTCAACGAACCGTGGGCGATGAGCTTCCTGCCCGACGGCACCGCCTTGGTCAGCGAGAAAGGCGGCACGCTCAAGCGCATCGATCCGGTCAGCGGCCATACCGGCACGGTCAGTGGCGTCCCCACCGTGGCGTACGGCGGCCAGGGCGGTCTCGGCGACGTGCTGCCGCATCCGGGCTTCGCCAAGAACGGATGGGTCTACCTGAGCTACGCCGAACCCGGCAGCGGCGACACTCGCGGCGCGGCGGTGATGCGCGCCAAGCTGACCCTGGACAGCAGCGGCGGCGGCACCCTGTCGCAGCAGCAGGTGATCTGGCGGCAGCAGCCCAAGGTGTCCGGCAACGGCCACTTCGGCCATCGGCTGGCGTTCGGCCCGGACGGCAAGCTGTGGATCAGTTCCAGCGAGCGGCAGAAGTTCGATCCGGCGCAGGACATGAGTGGCAACCTGGGCAAGATCGTGCGTCTCAACGACGACGGCAGCGTGCCGGCCGACAATCCGTTCGCCAACCGCGGCGGCGTCGCCGCGCAGGTGTGGTCGCTGGGCCACCGCAACGTGCTCGGTCTGGCCTTCGACGCCAACGGGCGGTTGTGGGAACACGAAATGGGCCCGGCCGGCGGCGACGAGCTGAACCTGATCCAGCGCGGCGCCAATTACGGCTACCCGATCGTGTCCAATGGCGACCACTACGATGGACGCCCGATTCCCGATCACAGCACGCGCCCGGAATTCGCTGCGCCCAAGGTGAGCTGGACGCCGGTGATCTCGCCGGCCGGCTTCGTCATCTACAACGGCAGCCGCTTCCCGCAGTGGCGCGGCAACGGCTTCATCGGCGGCCTGTCCTCGCAGTCGCTGGTGCGGATCGAGTTCGACGGCGAGAGCGCACGCGAGGCGGCGCGCTACGACATGGGCAAGCGCATCCGCGAGGTGGAGCAGGGGCCGGATGGCGCGCTGTGGCTGCTGGAGGATGGCGCCGGTGGGCGGTTGCTGAAGTTGCAGCCGCTGGAGAGTTGAGGAGTACACCCGGCAGCGGCGGTTGCGCCGCTGCCGGGTGAGCAGCATGGGGTGTGCCTGCCTGCCGATGCGTCGGTGATGGCACCGTGGGTGCGATCAGGACATCGCCGTGCTGCCATCGTAGGCGCGGCTTCAGCCGCGACGGGCTTTACTGAGAAAGCCTGTCGCGGCTTAACCCGCTTGTGTCAAATAAGGGTCTATCGTTGTAGGTGAG
>NZ_AQOK01000424.1:0-1769 GCF_000364645.1 Xanthomonas sp. SHU 308
CCAAAGCCGCTACGATGAAACCCGGACTCTAAAGAGCCCCGCTACTGAAAGCGGGGGGACTTCGGGCCCTGCACGAGTCGGGAGGCCGCCGAAGGTCGGATCGGCAGCAGAAGTGGAAGCGGTGGGTGCGCCCCCGCGCTCTGCTTCGGACTCTTGTTCCGGAACGATCAAACAGCTTCAGAAACTCCGCCAGCCGCCGCTATTGCCATCTGAAGCCACGATGAGGTCAGAATGGAACTCCTCCCCAAACTTTTTATGCTGACGGCGCTTTTCGCGGCAGCTTGTCCTGCCGCAGCCATCCCCTACGACGACGAGGGCGAGCAGGCACGGGTCAACCCGGACAACCAGGCGCGGATCCGTTTCTTCGGGCAGGCCGCGATTGGCCTGGAGTTCTATCGCAACGCCATGTGCTATGGCGGTGATGCTGAAACCGAAACGCCCTCCAGTAGAGGCTTCAGCGGTGCCTTCGGCAGCAAGAAGAACATTTCCCTGGGAATGGCGGTCACTCCCAATGTCACCAACCTCAAGCAACGTAGCGGCATCCTGGCCAAGGCGTTCTATCGTGAATACGCCATTGCCGCCGGCGAGCCCATCGCCATTCACGCCTCGTATTACGAAACCACGGGCCCGATCGGCATTTCGAGCCGCTGCAAGGATTTCGGCGTGTCCTTCGTTCCCGAAAAAGGCCAGGACTACGAAGTTTCCCTGGATCTCTCGCGCCAAACCTGCCATCTCACCATCTCCAGGATCAGCGAAACCAGCGACGGCGTCGCGCTGACTCCGGTCGAAATCAAAGACGCGAAGGAATGTAGCGACGAATAGGCCGCTTTGCTGCCGGGCGTGACAACGTAAAATCAGGGGTAAAGTGCACCTATCGAGTGCACTTATCCTGTTCCAGCACAAAGGTGTAGTCGACTAGAGCCTCATTGGGCGGCGCCACGCTGGCTCTGGTTCAGAGCGGAGAATGTCGAAGGGCCGTCAAAGGGCCGTCAGGGAAAACCAGGGTCAGAGTGCACTTTCCCTATACAGAGTCTGGACGCTGCCCGATGGGAAGGGGCGTTCGAACGCACGAAGCTGATCTCACCTCAGCGGGAAGGATCGCACATGCCACGTCGTCCCCGTTTGGATCTTCCATGCGTCGCTCAGCATATCGTGCAGCGGGGCAATGATCGGCAACCATGCTTCTTCGCAGACATTGATCGTATACGCTACTTGCAGGATTTGCACGAACTGGCACTCAAGCTCGGCATTGCGGTGCATGCTTACGTGTTGATGACCAATCATGTGCATTTGCTGCTCACCAGCCAACAGCCCGGTACGGCACCGACGCTGATGCAGTCGCTTGGTCGCCGCTACGTGCGCTACATCAACACGCAATACCATCGCACCGGTACATTGTGGGAAGGTCGCTACAAGTTGTGACCAGTTCAAGACGAAATCTATCTGCTTCGCTGTTATCGCTACGTCGAACTCAATCCGGTGCGGGCTGGCATGGTTGTCGATCCAGCGGACTACCGTAGGTCGAGCCATTCCTGCAATGGCGTCGGGCAGGCTCGCGCTGTTACAACCCCATGCGAGCTATCTAGCCATTGCCCGGCCGGCCAGCGCGCAGACCACTATCGCCGCTCCGTGCTGGATGCGATCGACCCGGACGAGACTGCAGCCATCCGTCTCAACTTGCAGCGGCAACACGCCCTGGGCAACGACCGTTTCCGTGAGGCAATTGAACGTCAGCTTGGCCGTCGAGCCGGCCCTGCAAGAATCGGGCG
>NZ_AQOK01000425.1:0-5461 GCF_000364645.1 Xanthomonas sp. SHU 308
TGGCTGGGGCGGTGGTGGCGGCAGTTCCGGAGGCGGTGGCGCCTCGGGGAGCTGGTGATGCGCCTGCTCCGGCACCTGTTCGCGCCGTCCGCACAGCGCCTGTTCCCGGCGGCCAGCCTGCAGCGCATCGGCGCGGCGATCGCCGAGGGCGAGCGCCTGCACCGCGGGCAGGTGATGTTCGCGGTGGAATCGGGGCTGGCACCGGCGCAGGTGTTGCGCGGCATGGCGCCGCGGCTGCGCGCCGAGCACGCGTTCGCACAGTTGCGCACCTGGGATACCGAGGCCAACAACGGCGTGCTGATCTATCTGCTGCTGGCCGATCACCACATCGAGATCGTCGCCGACCGTGGACTGCACGGGCGGGTGGACGCCGCACAATGGCGCCAGGTCTGCGCGCTGATCGAGCGCGACATGCGTGCGGGCCAACCCGAACAGGCGGTGATCGCCGGCGTCGGCGCGGTGTCCGCGTTGCTGGCCGCGCACTTCCCGGCGCAACCGGGTCAGCCGGGCGAGAACGAACTGCCGAATCTGCCGCATGTACTGGATTGAGTGTGCTGCTGTGGTGGTTTGCGCTGCCAGCAGAGGCGGCGGTGTTGTGGAAGGGACTTCGGTCCCTAGGCGAGAGTGCCGGGCTGGGGCCTGATGGCTCTGCTCGTCGCGGCTGAAGCCGCTCCCACATCAGGGCGATGCCGCTCCTGCATGGGTGCGACGGGTGGTGTGGTGGGAGGGACTTCAGTCCCGACGCGATAGCGCCGGAGTGAACACGATGGCTCTGCTCGTTGCAGTTGATGGCCTGGAGGCGACATGGGCCGCTCCCACAAGCAACGAGGGGCACGTGGCGGCTGGGCTGAGCATATTTCTTGGGGTCGGTCGGTGGCAGGTTCGTGCGCCTGCCAGCAGATGAAGCGCCACCCCGCTGCGCCGTCCGCAGGCGCGGCAATTAGCGGAGTCAGTAGCAGACGCGCGCGCCTGCCAGCAGATGAAGCGCCACCCTGCTGCGCCGTCCGCAGACGCGGCAAGCAGCGGAGTCAGTGGCAGACGCATGCGCCTGCCAGCAGATGAAGCGCTAACCCGCTGCGCCGTCCGTAGGCGCGGCAAGCAGCGGAGTCGGTGGCAGAATAGGCACTCTTTGCCCCCGGCCGACGTTTGCGCATGACCTATCTCCACCAGATCGATCCCATCGCCTTCTCGTTCGGGCCGGTGAAGGTGCATTGGTACGGGCTGATGTATCTGGCCGGCTTCATCTCGGCCTGGTGGCTGGGCCGCCGCCGCATCCGCGCCGGGCGCCTGCCCGGGGTGAACGAGGACGGCTTCTCCGATCTGCTGTTCTACGCGATGCTCGGCGTGGTGCTGGGCGGGCGCATCGGCTACATGCTGTTCTACGCGCTATCCGATTTCCTGGCCGACCCGCTGCTGATCTTCAAGGTGTGGGACGGCGGCATGAGCTTCCACGGCGGCCTGCTGGGCGTGCTGGCGGCCTGCCTGTGGTGGACGCGCAAGGCGCGCCTGCATTTCTTCGACACCGTCGATTTCATCGCGCCGCTGGTGCCGCTGGGTCTGGGCTTCGGCCGCATCGGCAATTTCGTCGGCGGCGAGTTGTGGGGCAAGTTGACCCACGCCGGCTGGGGCGTGATCTTCCCGCACGCGCCGATACAGGACGGCGTGGCCAATGCGCCGGCGCTGGAAAGTCTGAAGAGTGCCGCGCAACTGCAGCAGCAATACGCCGCGGGCCTGCTTGATCGCTATGCCCGCCATCCGTCGCAGTTGTACGAAGCGGCGCTGGAAGGATTGGTGATGTTCGTGGTGCTGTGGACGTTCTCGATGAAGCCGCGGGCGCGCTATGCGGTGTCCGGCCTGTTCGCGCTGCTGTACGGCGTGTTCCGCTTCGCCGTGGAATTCGTGCGGGTGCCGGATGCGCAACTCGGCTACCTGGCGTTCCATTGGCTGACCCGCGGCCAGCAGTTGAGCATCCCGCTGATCCTGCTCGGCCTGTTCCTGCTGTGGCGCTCGCGCAGCGCGCCGGTGCTGCAGCCGGTGCCGCCGCCGGAGGTGAGCAAGTGAAGCAGTACCTGGACCTGCTGCAGCACGTGCTGGAGCGCGGCGCGGAAAAATCCGACCGCACCGGCACCGGCACGCGCAGCGTGTTCGGCTGGCAGATGCGCTTCGATCTCAACGACGGCTTCCCGCTGGTCACTACCAAGAAGCTGCACCTGCGCTCGATCGTGCACGAGTTGCTGTGGTTCCTGAAGGGCGAGACCAACATCGCCTATCTCAAGGACAACAAGGTCAGCATCTGGGACGAGTGGGCCGACGCGCAGGGCGAACTCGGCCCGGTGTACGGCAAGCAGTGGCGGCGCTGGACCGGTGCCGACGGTCGCGAGATCGACCAGATGCAGTGGCTGGTGGACGAGATCAAGCGCAATCCGGATTCGCGTCGGCTGGTGATCAGCGCCTGGAACGTGGCCGAGTTGCCGCAGATGGCGCTGATGCCCTGCCACAGCCTGTTCCAGTTCTATGTGGTCGACGGCAAGCTCAGCTGCCAGCTGTACCAGCGCAGCGGCGACATTTTCCTGGGCGTGCCGTTCAACATCGCCAGCTATGCGCTGCTGACCCACATGGTGGCGCAGGCCACCGGCCTGGGCGTGGGCGATTTCGTGCATACGCTGGGCGATGCGCATCTGTATTCCAACCACTTCGAACAGGCGCGCGAACAACTGGCACGCACGCCGCGGCCGTTGCCGCAGCTGCGTCTGAATCCGGCGGTGACCGATCTGTTCGCCTTCACCTACGACGACATCGCCATCGAGGGCTACGACCCGCATCCGGCGATCAAGGCGCCGGTGGCGGTGTGAGCAGCAGCTGGGAATCGGGAATGGGGAATCGGGAATCGGCGAGCGCCGCCGTCGCGACGGGGACGGATGTGGCGCCGCTTACGCGCCACCCTCTGCAGTTGAGCCTGATCGCGGCGCTGGACCGGGCCAATGCGATCGGCCGCGACAACGATCTGCCGTGGCGCTTGCCGGACGATCTGAAGCGATTCAAGGTGCTGACCCTGGGCAAGCCGGTGTTGATGGGGCGCAAGACCGCGCAGTCGCTGGGGCGCGCGTTGCCCGGGCGCTTGAACCTGGTGATGACCCGTTCCGGGCAGGTGCCATTCGCGGACATGCAGGCGGTGGCGTCGCTGCAGGCGGCGATCGACGCGGCGCGCGAAGCCGGCGCCACGGAACTGGCGGTGATCGGCGGTGGCGACATCTTCGCCCTGACCCTGCCGCTGGCCGACATGTTGTACCTCACCCATGTCGACACCGTGGTCGACGGCGCCGATGCGCATTTCCCCGCGTTCGATCCGGCGCAATGGGAGGTGGTGGCGCGGCAAGCGCATCCGGCGGATGCGCGGCATGCGCTGGCCTTCGAATTCGTGGATTACCGGCGCCGGGCTGGCGCGGTGTAAGCAGCGGCTGACAGATGCCGGCGCACATGCCGGGATTGCCGTAGGAGCTTTAGCCGCGACACGCATTCCCGGGAACGCCTGTCGCGGCTGAAGCCGCTCCTGCGAAACCGCAACGTTTCGCGTTAGACCTATTCCTGCTCGGGCGCAGCAGAGGCAGCCGGCGCCGGTTGTCCACGGTTAGGCGCGCTGCGCCGCCGCGGCGTGGCGGTGCGCGCCGCCGGCGGCGGTCCCTGCACCGGCCGGCCCGGGACCTGTACGACCTGCAGGTCCTCGCTGTCCAGGCGCAACGCGGTGAGCTTGCCGCCCCAGACCGCGCCGGTGTCGATCGCGTGCACGCCCTGGGTGATGGTCAGGCCCAGCGTCGACCAGTGTCCGCAGACGATCTTCAGGTCGCGCTCGACCCGCCCCGGCACCTCGAACCACGGATACAGACCCTGCGCCTGGGTGCCGGGCGTGCCCTTTTCCTCGATCGCGATGCGCCCGCGCGGGGTGCAGTAGCGGGCGCGGGTGAACAGGTTGATGATCGCGCGCGAGCGGTCGTAGCCGGTCAGGCCCGGCGACCAGGCCGGGCGGTCGCCGTACATGTTGCGGAACAGCTTGCGGTAGCCGTTGCCGTGCAGCTGCTGCTCGACCTCGCGTGCATGCTTCTCGGCCAGCGCGGTGGTCCACTTCGGCGCCAGGCCGGCGTGGATCATCATCCAGCCGAGCTGGCGGTCGGCATGCAGCAGCTTCTGCATGCGCAGCCAGGTCAGCAGTTCGTCGCGATCCTCGGCCAGCACGATGCGTTGCAGGTCCGGATTGACCTTGCGCTGTTCGTCCGGGCTGCGCTCGCCGATCGCCAGCAGCGACAGGTCGTGGTTGCCCAGCACCACCACGCTGTGCTCGCGCAGCGAGTGCACCAGGCGCAGGGTCTCCAGCGACTGCCCGCCGCGGTTGACCAGATCGCCGCAGAACCACAGCCGATCCACCGCCGGATCGAAGCGGATCTTCTCCAGCAACTGCTGGGTGATGTCGTAGCAACCCTGCAGGTCGCCGATCGCCCAGACCGCCATCAGTGCAGGGTCCGCGGGACGGACAGCACGAACGGTGCGATCGCGGCGATGAAATGGGTCCCGTCGTCGGCTTCCATGTCGTAATGGCCGCGCATCGTGCCGTGTTCGGTCTCCAGCACCAGCCCGGAGGTGTAGCGGAAATCCTCGCCCGGGCGCAGCCGCGGCTGTTCGCCGACCACGCCGTCGCCGTCGACGCGTTCGATGCGGCCGTTGCCGTCGGTGATCTCCCAGTGGCGGGCGATCAGGCGCGCGGCGACGCGGCCGCGGTTGTGGATGCGGATCGTGTAGGCGAACGTGTAGCGTCCGTCCTCCGGCGCCGATTGGTCGTCGAGGAATCGGGGCGACACTTCGACCTCGATCCGATAGGGGGCGTCATCGTTCATCCCCACAGTTTAGAGCGTGTTTTGCCGTTTGAGGCGAGATGCGTCAGCGGTTTCCATCGCGAGGTCGCTGGCGCGTGGCAGTGGCCCTGGCTGCCGCCTGCGCGAGCCGCCCGTGCGGGCCTGTTGTTGCCGCGGGCAGTGCGCAGGAGGGCTGTCGTTCGCGGTGGCAGTCTGTGTTGTGCGGCTTGCCACGCTGCGGTGTCGAGGCGGCGCCGTCCTCACCATGTCTACGGCGCAGGTCGGCGACGCCTGCGCCGACATGCAAGGAGCGGAGCAACGCGTGCGCAGAGGTTCGCACCACGCATGCATGCGCGCGCCGCGCGGGACGTCCGCTCAGGCGTGCGCGATGTTGGCCAGGCGCACGAAGTCGCCGACCTCGAGCTGCTCGGCGCGCGCGTCCGGACGCACGCCCGCGGCCTCGAATTGCGCGGCATCGCAGACGCCGTTCAAGGCGTTGCGCAGGGTCTTGCGGCGCTGCCCGAACGCGGCGCGGACCACGTCGGCGAAGCGCTTGGGATCGGCGATGCCCACCGTCTGCGGCGGCCGCGGCACCAGCCGCACTACGGCCGAATCCA
>NZ_AQOK01000426.1:0-1695 GCF_000364645.1 Xanthomonas sp. SHU 308
TTCGGCGGCGGCCGGAACGCGCCCGGCGGCACCACGAACAGCGAGGTCACCTCGCAGTACGCCTGCAGCATCACGCTGAGCCGGCCGTAGACCTTGCTGCCCGGGTCGGCGGCCATGCGGTCGACCACTTCCTTCTGCAGCATGAAGTGCATGTCGGCGATCGCCGCGGCGTGGTCCAGCGCATGGAACAGGATCGGCGAGGAGATGTTGTAGGGCAGGTTGCCGACCAGGCGGATGCGCGCGCCCTCGGCCAGGGCGGCGAAATCCACCGACAGCACGTCGCGGTTGAGGATGGTCAGTTCGCCGACGTCGGCCGCCGCCGCGGTCAGTGGCGCGATCAGGTCGCGGTCGAATTCGATCACGGTCAGCTGGCCATGCCGGCGCAGCAGCGGGAAGGTGATCGCACCCTGGCCGGGACCGATCTCCACCAGGCGATCGCCCGGCTTGGGATCGACCGCGCGGACGATGCTGTCGATGTAATGGCGGTCGCTGAGGAAGTGCTGGCCGAGGGATTTCTTGGCCGGGGCGCCGAAGCCGGAAGAGGAAGTCATGGCCGGCATTTTATCGGCATGCACGGGGCGGCGCGCGCTTGCAGCGACGCAGGAGCGGCTTCCGCCGCGGCCGGCATCACCGGGCGCGCCCTGGTTGCGGCAGATCGCGAACGCCGCCCGGATATGCGCCTAGGACTGCGCGCGGCGCGCCGCCAGTTGCGCGCACAGCGCAGTAGCAGCGAACAGGCTGGACGGATCGGCCACGCCGCGGCCGGCCAACTCCAGTGCGGTGCCGTGGTCGACCGCCACGCGTGGGTAGGGCAGGCCCAGGGTCAGGTTCACCGCCTGCTCGAAGCCGCTGTACTTGAGCACCGGCAGCCCCTGGTCGTGGTACATCGCCAGCACCGCGTCCACGCTCGCCAGCTTCTGCGGCAGGAACGCGGTATCGGCCGGCAGCGGGCCGAGCAGGCGCATGCCCTCCGCGCGCAAGGCGTCCAGCACCGGCTGCATCACCTGGATTTCCTCCAGGCCCAGGTGGCCATCCTCGCCGGCATGCGGGTTCAGCCCCAGCACCGCGATGGTCGGCGCGGCGATGCCGAACTCGCGACGCAAGGCGGCCTCGGTGATGCGCAGGCTGCGTTCCAGCAGGGCCGGCGTGAGTGCATCGGCGACCGCGCGCAGCGGCAGGTGGGTGGTGACCAGGGCCACGCGCACGATGGCGTTGGCCAGCATCATCACCACCTCGCGGCCGGCGTGTTGGGCCAGCAGTTCGGTGGTGCCGGTGTAGGCGATGCCGCCGGCGTTGATCGCCGCTTTATGGACCGGGCCGGTCACCACGCCGTCCAGTTCCCCGCGCAGGCAGGCATCGGCCGCCTGGGTCAGTGCGGCGATCACCGCAGCCGCGTTGGCCGGTTCGGTCGCGCCAAAGCGACTGGGCACGGCATTGGCGACCGTGCGCAGGCGCAGGTCGCCAGGGGCGAGGGCGGGGCTGGATTCGGGCAGCAGCTGCAGCGGCAGCGACAGCGCCGCCGCGGCGGCGCGCAAGGTGTCGGGATCGGCGAAGGCCAGGAGCTGGCAGTCGTGACGCGGCTGTTGCGCCAGCCGCACGCACAGCTCCGGGCCGATCCCGCCCGGCTCGCCCGGCACCAGCGCGAGCGAGGGGCGCATGGATCAGGGCTTGGCGGCGGGCGCCGGCGCGGGCGTG
>NZ_AQOK01000427.1:0-1571 GCF_000364645.1 Xanthomonas sp. SHU 308
CTTCGTCGCCGCCACGCCGTCGCCGCTGGCCCTGCTGCCGGCCGAGGACGCGCTGGGCCTGGACCAGCAACCCAACCTGCCCGGCACCGTCGACGGCCACCCGAACTGGCGCCGGCGCCTGCTCGCACCCGATGCCGCCGCGACCGCGGCCACCCTCGCCACGCGCCTGGACGCCTTCGCCCAGACCCGCCAATCCACCGCCACCGCCGCGCAAGGAGCCGACGCATGCGCATGATTCCCCTGCGGGCCACCGCCCGCCTGCAGCTGCATGCCGGTTTCACCCTGCTCGATGCCGCCGCACAGGTGCCGTATTACGCCGGGCTGGGGATCAGCCACCTGTATCTGTCGCCGATCGGCACCGCCGTCCCCGGCTCCACCCACGGCTACGACGTCACCGACCCGCGCCAGGTCAATCCCGAACTCGGCGGCGAGCCGGCGCTGCTGCACCTGTCCGAGCGCGCGCGCAGCCACAGCATGGGCCTGATCCTGGACATTGTGCCCAACCACATGGCCACCCACCCGAGCAATCCGTGGTGGTGGGACGTGCTCACCCATGGCCGGCGCAGCCGCCATGCCGGCTGGTTCGACATCGACTGGCGCGCGCCCGGGCGCGAGGGCAAGCTGTGGTTGCCGGTGCTGGACCGCCCCTATGCGCAGGCGCTGAGCGAAGGCGCGCTGCAGCTGCAGGTGGCCGAGGACGGCAGCGTGGTCCTGCTGCACCACGACCAGCGCTTCCCGATCCGCCTGGACGGCGCCATCGCCCAGGAACCGGCCAGCGCGCGCCCGGCCTGGGCGGCCCGGCTCAACGACGCCGCGCGGCTGGGCGACGACGCCCTGCACCGGCTGATCGAACGCCAGTGCTATCGCCTGGCCTGGTGGCGGGTCGGCAACGACATGCTCAACTACCGCCGCTTTTTCGACATCACTTCGCTGGCGGCGTTGCGGGTGGAGCAGAACGACGTGTTCGCCGCGGTCCACGAGCTGCCGCTGCGGCTGGTCGCCGAGGGCCATCTCGATGGCGTGCGGGTCGACCATGTCGACGGCCTGGCCGACCCCACCGGCTACGTGCAGCGGCTGCGCACGCAACTGGACCGCGCCGGCCGCCGCCGCGGCATCGCCCCGGGCGGCATCGCCCTGTATCTGGAAAAGATCCTGGCGCCGCACGAGCAGTTGCGCAGCGACTGGCCCTGCGACGGCACCACCGGCTACGACTTCATGGACCAGGTCGCCGCGGTGCTGCACGACCCGGCCGGCGCCGAACCGCTGACCGCGCTGTGGCGGCGCTGGAGCGGGCGCAGCGGCGACTTCGGCCAGGAGCAGCGCGCCGCGCGCGACGAGATCCTGCAGGGTTCGCTGCAGGCCGAGTTCGTGCGCACCGTGCAGGCGCTGGGCGCCGCCGCGCACCTGGATCCGCTGACCCGCGAGTTCAGCCCGCAGATGCTGGCGCGCGGGCTGATGGCCTTGCTGCGGCACTTCGAGGTGTACCGCACCTATGCCGGGCCCGATGGCCTGGACGACGACGACGCGGCGCGCCTGGCGCAGGCCGCGCAGCGTGCGCGCGCCGGCGCCGA
>NZ_AQOK01000428.1:0-4861 GCF_000364645.1 Xanthomonas sp. SHU 308
GCGGCCGCTGCTGCCGGCCGAGCAGGCGGCGCTGATCGCCTTCGCCGAGCGCGCGCCGCGGCTCACCCCGGAGCGGCAACTGGAACTGGCCGCGCTGGCGCAGCCGCTGACCGACACGCCGGGCCAGGCCGGGGTGCTGCGCCTGTACGCGATGGCCAACTGGCTGCTGGGCCGCCGATGAAACAGGAACAGTTCGTCCTCCGTCATCAGCAGGAATGGCAGGTGTTCGAGGCCTGGCTGCAGCGCAGCGCGCGCAGGTCGGCGCCGAACAAGGCCGGCGCCGCCGACGACGCCAGCAAGACCGCCGCGCCGCCGACCGCGATCCCGAGTCCAGGCCAGCCGACGCCGCTCGCCGACGAGGACATGCCGGCGCGCTACCGGCGCGTGTGCCACCAGCTGGCACTGGCACGCAGGCGCGGCTACAGCCCGCAGGTCACCGCGCGCCTGCAGCACCTGATGCAGCAGGGCCACACCGTCCTGTACCGGGCGCCGCGTCCGCGCTGGCGGCGCGCGGCGGAATTCCTGTTCGCCGAATTCCCGCAGCTGGTGCGCAGCCAGGCCGGCTACATGGCGGCGGCCACCGCGCTGTTCGTGGTGCCGCTGGTGACCATCTTCGTGCTGCTGCAGTTCCGTCCGGAACTGATCCACGGGTTGATGGACCCGATGCAGGTCACCCAGGTCGAGCGCATGTACGACCCGGCCGCCAGCGCACAGAAGCTCGGCCGCGACAGCGGCACCGATTGGCAGATGTTCGGCCACTACATCATGAACAACATCAGCATTGGCCTGCGCACGTTCGCCAGTGGCCTGCTGGCGGGGCTGGGCACGGTGCTGGTGCTGCTGTTCAACGGCATCACCATCGGCGCGGTGGCCGGGCACCTGCACCAGATCGGCTACGGCGTCACCTTCTGGCGCTTCGTTGCCGGGCATGCGCCGTTCGAACTGACCGCGATCGTGATCGCCGGCGGCGCTGGCCTGCAGCTCGGACTGAAGGTGCTGGCGCCGGGACGGCGGCGGCGCATCGATGCACTGGTGGAAGGCGGCAAGATCGGCGCGCGGCTGTGCCTGGGCGTGGCTGCGATGCTGCTGGTGGCCGCCTTCATCGAGGCATTCTGGTCGTCCATCGCGACCGTGCCGGCGTGGGTCAAGTACAGCGTGTCGGCGGCACTCTGGACGCTGGTGCTGACGTGGCTGTGGCGCGGCGGGCGCGGCCGCGCGGAGGCCCTCGATGCGGATTGAGCGCCTGGACGTGGTGCTGCGCGCACGCTCGGCCTGGGAAGCGATGGAACTGGGCAGCGCCCTGGTCCGCCGCCACGCCGGGGCGATCTGGAAGCCCTGGCTGCTGGTCACCCTGCCGCTGTTCGCCGTGCTCAACCTCGGCGCCTGGGCGATCGATGCGCTGTGGCTGGCACCGCTGCTGCTGTGGTGGCTGAAGCCGGTGCTGGACCGCATCCCGCTGTTCGTGATCTCGCGCGCGGTGTTCGGCGACGTGCCACGCGTGCGCGACACCGTGCGCGCGCAGGGCGCCTGGGGCTGGCGCACCCTGATCGGCTACCTGACCTGGCGCCGGTTGAGTCCGGCGCGCAGCGTGTTCATGCCGCTGGAACTGCTGGAAGGCGCCAGCGCCAGCCAGCAGCGCGAGCGCCGCCGCACCCTGGGCGGGGCGATCTACGGCCATGCGCTGCTGATGGCCAGCGTCTTCGCCACGTTCGAAGGCATGCTCAGCCTGGCCTGCATCGCCACGATCTTCCTGTTCGTGCCCATCGACCTGCTGCCGGAAACCGCGCGCGCGGCCTGGTCGCTGATCGGCCAGCAGACCCCGGTGTGGGCGGACATCGGCTTCAACGCCATCGCCTGGCTGGCGATGACCCTGATCGAACCGTTCTTCGTCGGCGCCGGCTTCGGCCTGTACCTCAACCGGCGTACCCAGCTCGAAGCCTGGGACGTGGAAATGGCGCTGCGCCGGATGGCCGCGCGCCTGCGCGGCGCCGCGCCGCTGGCGGTGCTGTGCGTGGCCCTGCTCGCCGCGCCGGCCGTGGCGCTGCGTGCGCAGCCGGCGGCCGACGACACGGCGGTGCAGACGGCGGCGGAGCAGGATGCTCCCGCCGACGCCGGGCGCGATGACGGGACCGATGCCGATGCCGACACGGACAATGACAGTGATGCGGATACGGATGCAGATGCCGACACCGACAGCAAGCCCGCCGCCGATACCCACCACCACCACGCCGCGCATCCGGTCCCGCTGGACGAAGTGTTCGACACCGAGCCCGCCGCCGATGCGCGCTTCGCCCGCGCCGCCGACCGCGCCTACGCCGATCCGCTGCTGACCGCCAAGCGCACCATCGGCTACTGGAAGAAGCGCAATCCCGACGAACCGCCCAAGCCGGACGACAAGCAGCAAGACCTCACCGCGTTCGGCAAATGGATGAAGGCCGCCGCCCAGGCCATCGCGTTCGTCGGCAAGTGGGGCATGTGGGTGCTGGCCGGCATCCTGCTGCTGGTGCTGCTGCTGACCGCCAGGCACTGGCTGCCGTGGATGCGCGGCAGCGGGCGCCGGCGTGCAACGGTGGCGACGGCACCGGAGCACACGCCGGTGCTGGCGCCGCAACCGCTGCCGGACGACGTGGCGACGGTGGCACGACGCGCCTGGCGCGAAGGCCGCCACCGCGACGCGCTCGCGCTGCTGTACCGGGCCAGCGTGGCGACGCTGTGCGAGCGCGCCGATCTGGTGCTGCCGCCCAGCGCCACCGAGGCGCAGTGCCTGCGCGCCGCGCAACGCCTGCCCGATGACGCCGACCGCAGCCTGTTCGCACGCATGGTGCGGGTCTGGCAGCACGCCGCCTATGCAGGCCGGCTGCCCGAGGACGGCGCCTTCGACGCGCTGGTCGACGACCTGCAGCGCCAGTTCCGGTGGCAGGCATGAACAGCGGCACGCGCAATGCGCTGATCTTCCTGGTCGGCCTGCTGCTGGTCAGCGTCGGCGCGGCCTGGTTCTTCGGCCGCTACGAACGCGCCGAGCGGGAGATCGTGCTGCCGCCGCGCGGCGAGGCCGCCTACAACCCGCTGTACGCGCTGCGCCAGACCCTGCGCGCCGACGGCGTGCGTGCCGAGTCGCGGCAACGCCTGGACCTGGAGGCGATGCGCCTGCGCCCGCACGACAGCGTGGTGCTGTATGGCGACCCACGCATGCTCGGCAAGGCCGACGGCGACGCCTTGCTGGACTGGGTGGAGCATGGCGGACATCTGGTGCTGCGCACGCCCACCGCGGAGGTCAAGCGCGGCGACGTGCCGATCCTGGAAGCGCTGGACATCACCGTCGAGGCGCGCAGCCCGGACGACTGCCTGGTGATGGCGGTGCCGGGCGCGGCGCCCCACAAGGTGTTCTGCGGCGGCCGCCGCTTCAACATCGACCCGGATACGCCCAGCAACTGGTGGAGCGGCGAGGACGACGACTTCGTGTTCGCGCGCGTGCCCTACGGCGACGGCAGCGTGGACGTGCTGTCGGAACTGGATTTCCTCGAGAACCAGGACGACCGGCTCGGCAAGATGTTCGAGGGCTCGCCGATGGAAGACGATCCGGTGCTGCGCAGCGGCGGGCTGCGCGAGGCCGGCAACCGCCTGCTGGCACGCCAGGTGCTGGGGCCGAACTACGGCCAGGGCACCATCCACCTGATCTATTCGGCCGAACTGCCGTCGCTGTGGCGCACCCTGTTCACCCGCGGCTGGCCGGCCTGGCTGCCCGCGTTGCTGGTCCTGCTGGCCTGGCTGTGGTCGCGCATGCAGCGTTTCGGGCCGCTGCTCGCGCCGCCGGCCGAGGATCGCCGTTCGCTGCTGGAACACGTGCGCGCCAGCGGCGAACACCTGCTGCGCTACGGCCGCGCCGACCTGCTGCACGCGGCGGTACGCGAGGCGTTCCTGGCGCGGCTGCGCCGGCGCGCGCCGATCGCCGCCGCGCTGGAGGGCCCAGCCCAGGCCGCCGCCATCGCCGAACGCCTGCAGCTGCCCGTGGCGCAGGTCGAACAGGCGCTGCAACCGCCGCCGCCCAACCAACCCGCCGCCTTGCGCGAGCGCATCCGCCTCCTCGTCCAGATGAGAAACCAGTTATGACCACCGCCTCCTCCGACGCCGTCGCGTCGCTCGCCGGCCCTGCCCTGATCGAACGCGCCGAGGCGATCCGCGCCGCGGTCGGCCACGCCTTCATCGGCCAGCCGGAGGTGCTGGACCAGATCCTGATCGCGCTGCTGGCCGGCGGGCATGTGCTGATCGAGGGCGTGCCCGGCCTCGGCAAGACCCTGCTGGTGCGCGCGCTGGCGCAGGCCCTGGAACTGAACTACGCACGCGTGCAGTTCACCCCGGACCTGATGCCCAGCGACGTCAGCGGCCACGCCGTGTACGACCCCAAGACCGAGAGCTTCAAGATCCGCCGCGGCCCGGTGTTCACCCACCTGCTGCTGGCAGACGAGATCAACCGCGCCCCGGCCAAGACCCAGTCGGCGCTGCTCGAAGTGATGCAGGAAGGCCAGGTCACCATCGAAGGCACGGCCTTCCCGCTGGCACCGCCGTTCCTGGCGCTGGCCACGCAGAACCCGGTCGAGCAGGAAGGCACCTACCCGTTGCCGGAAGCGCAGCTGGACCGCTTCCTGCTGAAGATCCTGATCGACTACCCGCAACTGGAAGACGAGGCGCGCATGGTCGCCGCGGTCACCAGCGGCCGCAGCGCCGGCGACTTCGACCTGTCGCAGGTGCCGCGCGTGCTCGGCGCCGAGGACGTGGTGGCGATGCAGGCCGGCACCGCGGCCATCGCCGTCGACCCGCAAGTCATCGACTACGCCGTGCGGATCGTCGCCGCCACCCGCCG
>NZ_AQOK01000429.1:0-593 GCF_000364645.1 Xanthomonas sp. SHU 308
CGGCTGAAGCCGCTCCTTGTATCTGGACATGTCGCCCCTAAACAGGCGTCATGTCTTCCGACTGATCATCGGAGGAGGTGTGGGAGGTCCAGTCGCTCCTAAAGCTTCGAGCTTGCATCGTAGATCGGCTCCGCCCTCCACATGCTGGCCCTTGTGTGTCCGAACGGTATCCAGAGTCCGCCCGCGGGCGTGAACTCGCATCGACAAGGCAGGACCGGGCCCAGCGCCGATCATGACCCTGACACGATGGAGGAATCGCCTATGTCTCCCGTCATCGGCATCGACGTCGCCAAACGCAGTTTCGATGTGGCCATCGAGCTGACCAATGGCAAGCACCGTACCAAGGCCAAGTTGTCCAACGATGCCAAGGGCTTCCAGGCCCTGCAGGCATGGCTGCAGACGCATGCCCAGCCCGATAGCTGGATCGCCATGGAGGCCACCGGCACCTACCACCAGGCGCTGGCCGAGTTCCTCCATGCACGCGGCTATCGGGTGTGCGTGCTCAACCCGGCGCAGACGGCCGCGTACGCACGCAGCCAACTCAGCCGGGTCAAGACCGATCGCAGCGATGCCAAGCTGATCGCCAGTTATGC
>NZ_AQOK01000430.1:0-2752 GCF_000364645.1 Xanthomonas sp. SHU 308
CGGGTCAGGCCGTCGCCAGGCGCGAACCCGGCGCAGCGGCGGCCGACGCGGGCGCGCGCCTGCACCATCTGCGCCGAGGTCGGCAGGCGCGCGTCGGCGATGGCGCGGGTATCGGCGCCGTAGCCGACCGGGTCCATCGCATAGCCGGCGCAGTAGTCGTAGATGCGGCTGAGCCGCCAGGACGCCTCGGGGTCGCCGTGCGCGGCGGCGATCGACAGTTGCTGCGCGGCGCGGTAGAGGTCGGCACTGTGTTCGCCCTCCTTCTCCTCACGCAGGCGCGCAGGCGCCGACGCCTGGCGCGACGCCGTGGCCGGCGCGGCGGATGCGGGGTAGGCAGCGGCCACCACCGCGGTCGCCGGCACGGACGCCGCCGGTGCA
Organism: Xanthomonas sp. SHU 308; assembly: GCF_000364645.1. NCBI lineage: Bacteria > Pseudomonadati > Pseudomonadota > Gammaproteobacteria > Lysobacterales > Lysobacteraceae > Xanthomonas > Xanthomonas sp. SHU 308. Next base: position 379 of record NZ_AQOK01000430.1, read on the forward strand.
GCCGGCAGCGACAGCGCGCGATAGGCGATCACGCCCAGCAACAGCGCGGCGGGCGCCAGCAACAGCCAGGTTGGACGGGACACGACGGGCATGCGCGAAAGAGCCGGACCACGGGCAGAAGCGCAGCCGGACCCCCTGTCGCCCGGCCGCTGCGAGCCGGCAGTCTACCCCAGGCCAAGGCCGCGGCATGCGCCAAATGCATGCCGCGATCCCGGCGCATGGACGTGCGGACCGGCGGCACGGACGAACGGCACGGCGTCACGGGCGGCGCGGTGCAGATCGCAGTGCCGGTGCTGGCCCGGCAGCGTCCGGACGCATTGCTGGGCCTGTTCGGCCCGGCGCGGCCAGCGCGACGCCGCGTACCGCCGGCGCGTGTCGCATTCCGAACGGCGCCGGCTGGAGGTGGTTCGCAACCGGCCGAAATGCGTGCCGTACCCCGCTCCGCCGCAAGACAGCCTCCAGCGCGAAGCCCGCCGCCCGTCTAAGATGCGCGCTTCCCCTGATTGCCCCACCGACCGATGCCGTTCCTCGAACTGACCCTGCGCTGCACCGACGCCACCCAGCCCCGCTACGAGACCGCGCTGGAGGATGTCGGCGCGCTGGCGGTGACCCTGCTCGATGCCGACGCCGACACCAGCAACGAACGCGCGATCCTGGAACCGGGCGTGGGCGAGACCCCGCTGTGGGGCACCCTGGTCCTCACCGCGCTGTTCCCCGAGGAGCAGGACGCGCTGGTGTTGCTGGCTGCGCTGGAGGCCTTCGACCCCGGGCTGGACTGGACCCAGGCCACCTTCCGCAAGGTCGACGACCAGGACTGGGAACGGGCCTGGCTGGACCAGTTCCAGCCGATGCGCTTCGGCGCGCGCACCTTCATCGTACCGTGGAACCATGAGCTGCCCGAAGACGCCCGCGGCGCCGATGCCGCCGTGGTGCGCCTGGACCCGGGCCTGGCGTTCGGCTCCGGCACCCACCCGACCACCGCGCTGTGCCTGCGCTGGCTGGATGCGCTGGCCACCGACGGCGTCCTGGCGCAGGCGCGCGTGCTCGATTTCGGCTGCGGCTCGGGAATCCTGGCGCTGGCCGCGCTGAAGCTGGGCGCCGCCGCCGCGGTGGGCGTGGACAACGACCCGCAGGCGCTGCTGGCCAGCCACGACAACGCCGAGCGCAACGCGGTGGGCGAGCGCCTGGCCGTGTACCTGCCTGCCGACGAACCGGAGGCCACCTATCCGGTGGTGGTGGCCAACATCCTCGCCTCGGCGCTGGATGCGCTGGCGCCGACCCTGGCCGCGCGCGTGGCGCCGGGCGGGCGCATCGCCCTGTCCGGGATCCTGCATGGTCAGGAACAGGAGCTGCTGCAGCGCTACGCACCGTGGTTCACCCAACTGCGCACCGAACAGGACGGCGACTGGATGCGCATCGACGGCGTGCGCCGGGACTGAACCGGGGCACGGCCACGCCGGGGCGCGGCCCCGCAAGGCCAGCCGGCCCATAGCGCAGAAGACAGTATCGCTAACATTTCACTGATGGACAGCGCTGCGAACCAAACGCAGTGGCCGGCGCGGCTATATCTCGCCTCCCCTGCGGAGGTGCGTGTGAACAGCAAGCTGTACGAACGGGTGCGCGAAGCGCGCAAGCTTACCGGCCTCACCCAGGAGGCCCTGGCGCTGGACCTGGGCGTGACCCGCAGCGCCGTGGCGCAGTGGGAAATGGCCGAAGGCACGGCGCCGGCGCTGGAGCACCTGATCGCCCTGGCCCGCCGCAGCGGGCTGCATTTCGAGTACCTGGCCACCGGCCGTGGCGAGCGCGTGTTCGGCGAACCGATGGCGGCGGACGCCGCGGCCATCGGCGAGCTGCCCAGCCACTACCAGTTCACCGACCAGCAACTGCGCCTGCTGGAGCGCTTCGACAGCCTGAGCCCGCGTCAGCGCGCCGGCTTGCTGGACCTGCTCGACACCCGCAAGTCGCGCTGAGCACGCCGCGGGACACTCGCTCCGTAGAGCGTCCAGCGCTGACAAAGGCGACGATCCACCGGCAGCGCACTGCAGATCCCGCCGGCGCGTGCTTGAATACGGCTCTAGCCGTCGTCGCCCGCGCGCATGCCCGATCGCACTCCGCCCCGTCCCAGCCTCGCCACCTTGCTGCGTCAGCCCGATCCGTCCGCCACACAGGGCGAGACCCCGGTCGCGCCGGCGGCGGGCGGTGACGCGCCGGCACCCGCGACGCCGCTGACCGACACCGCAGCGCCGCCCGTCGCGCCAAGCGTCTCGCCAGCGTCTGCGAACGTGAAGCTGGCCGAGGACGAGGCCGACGCACGCGACGACACACGTGACGCGGGCGACCTGAAAGCGCTGCCGCCCGCGTCGGCGACGGACCC
>NZ_AQOK01000431.1:0-4365 GCF_000364645.1 Xanthomonas sp. SHU 308
TTGGCACCGGCCACGGTCGCGTCCCCCGCGACCGCCCCCACCTCGCCAGTGTCCGCCGCCGCCGCGCCCAGCTTCCTGCATGGCCCGCGCGAACGCCGCCCGGTGCTGCGTGCCGCGCCCTGGCAGTGGATCGCACTGGCCGGGCTGGGCCTGCTGCTGGCGCTGCAGATCCTGATCGCCGATCGCCAGCGCCTGGGCGCCGACCCGCGCTGGCGGCCGTGGGTGGCCGGGGTCTGCCAGGTCCTGCGCTGCAGCGTGCCGGCCTGGCGCGAGCCGGCCGCCTTCACCATGCTCAGCCGCGAGGTGCGGCCGTTGCCCGGCCATGCCGGCACCCTGCAGGTGCAGGCGACCTTCCGCAACGACGCGCGCTGGGCGCAGGCCTGGCCGCTGCTGCAACTGTCGCTGGCCGACGCCGACGGCCGCACCATCGGCAGCCGCGTGCTGCGCCCGCAGGAGTACCTGGGGCGCGCACGGCCGGACAGCGCCACACTGGCGCCGGGACAGAGCGCACAGATCGCGTTCCAGGTGCGCGAACCGGCCGCCGAGACGGCGGCATTCAGTTTCGATTTCCACTGAGAACGCTGCGTTCGGGCACTACGCCATGGCAGCGGCGCAGGCCACGCGCTAGACTCGTCCCCCCGCGCCGGCCCTCCTGCCGTCCGGCGCCGCTGTCATCCGGGGATCCGTCGAACTTGAACGCCGCCACCACTCGTCCTGACTCCAGTCGCGGCGCGCCGAAGCCGCCGCTGCGCGAACACGTGGCGCAATCGGTCCGCCGCTACCTGCGCGACCTCGACGGCTGCGACGCCGACGACGTGTACGAGATCGTGCTGCGCGAGATGGAGATCCCGCTGTTCGTGGAAGTGCTCAACCATTGCGAAGGCAACCAGAGCCGCGCCGCCGCGCTGCTGGGCATCCACCGTGCCACCCTGCGCAAGAAGCTCAAGGAATACGGGTTGGCCTGATAGAGGCCGGGATTCGGGATTCGGGATTCGGGATTCGGGATGACCAGCCTGCGGCTGGTGAAAAGTCGGGAATCGGGAATCGGGAATCGGGAATCCAGCGTGCTGTCCGGCATGACTTGACTGTCAAGCGATCCGACACACATCGCGACCCAGCGTGTAGTGCCTGCACATCGCCCTCATAGGTGCGGCTTCAGCCGCGACGCCTAAAACCCACCCAGGCGAGAGCAAACGCGCTACCGCGGCGAAGAAACCACAGAACGCCGAACGCGGCGCCTCGCCATTGTGGGAGGGGCTTCAGCCCCGACGCGACATCGTCCGAAGATGCAGGTGCGGAAGCCATGCTGTGCTCCTGCGCGATCAGCCGTTACGCGCTCTCGGTAAAGCATCGCGGCTGACGCCGCTCCTACGCAGGCGCAACACTCGCAGCGCGCGCCACTCCAACGAATCCCCAATCCCGACATCCCCACTCCCCGCCCTCACACCCACCCATAGCGGATCAGGTGGAAGAACACCGGCGCCGCGAAGCACACCGAGTCCAATCGATCGAGCACGCCGCCGTGGCCTTCGATCATGTGGCCCCAGTCCTTGATGCCGCGGTCGCGCTTGATCGCCGACATCACCAGGCCGCCGAAGAAGCCCATCAGGTTGGCGACCAGCGCCAGCGCGAACGCCTGCAGCGGCGAGAACGGGGTGATCCACCACAGCGCCGCGCCGAGCAGGCTGGCCGAGAGGATGCCGCCGACGAAACCTTCCACGGTCTTGGACGGCGACAGCCTGGGCGCGATCAGGTGCCGGCCCAGCAGCTTGCCCCACACGTACTGCAGCACGTCGGAGGACTGCACCACGATCACCAGGAACGCGAACAGCAGCAGGTTGCGGTCCTCGTAGCCGGGAATGCGCAAGTTGAGCAGCGCCGGCACGTGCGAGATGCAGAACACGCTGATCATCAGCCCCCACTGCACCTTGGCGGTGCGCTCCAGGTAGCGCGTGGTGTCGCCGCCGATGGTGGACAGGATCGGCAGCACCAGGAACGCGTAGACCGGGATCAGCAGCGTGTACAGGCCGTACCAGTCGCTCCACACCAGCCAGTACTGCCACGGCAGCACCACGTAGAACGCGGCCAGCAGCGCGTAGTAGTCGCCGCGCCGGGTGGGGGTGAGGGTGATGAACTCGCGCAGCGCGAACAGCGACACCAGCGCGAACAGCACGATCACGCCCAACCGTCCGAAGGCGAACGCCAGCGCCACCACCGTCGCCATCACCCACCAGGCGCGGATCCGCGCCACCAGGTTGTCCAGCACCGCACTGGGCCGTTCGCGCGCCCGCCAGCGCAGGGTCTCGGCGATCAGCGTGGCCACCACCAGCACCGTGGCGATGCCCAGGAACAGCCATACCGTCTGTTGCCGCAGCGAGGATTGCTGCAGGTGTTCGCTCAGCGCGATCGGATTCATCGGGCGGCCTCCGCCTGCTCCGGCGCCAACGCCAACAAGGCCGCGCGCGCGCGATCGAGGAAGGCCTGCTTGTCCTCGCCGGCGCCCAGCCGCAGCGGTTCGCCGAAGGTGGTGGTGCACAGCAACGGCAACGGCAGCCACTTGCCCTTGGGCATCACCCGCTTGAGGTTGTCGATCCACACCGGCACGAACTCCAGTTCCGGACGCTGCCGCGCCAGGTGATAGAGACCGCTCTTGAACGGCAGCAGGCCCTCCTCGGTATTGCGCGTGCCTTCCGGAAACAGGATCAGCGAGCCGCCGCCGTCGACCGCCTCGCACAGGCAGGCGATCGGATCGCGCTGTCGCTGCTGCGGGTCGCGCTCGATCAGCACGCCGTTGAACACCGCGTGGATCAGGTAGCGGCGCAACGCGTCGCGCTGCCAGTAGTCGGCCGCCGCCACCGGCCGCACCTCGCGTCGCAGCGCTGCCGGCAACGACGACCAGATCAGCACGAAATCGCCGTGGCTGGCGTGGTTGCCGTAGTACACGCGGCGCTCGCTGGACGGCATGCAGCCGCGCCACAGCGCACGTGCGCCGGTGAGCAGACGGATCGCGGCACTGCAGCCGCGGGCGATCAGACGGGCGATCATTTCCACTCCAGTTCGCGCACGATGGCGCGCACGCGAATCGCGATGGTCAGGGCGGCGGCGGCGATCAACAGCGCCAGCGCCACGGCAAGAAGCATGTAGGCCAGCGTGGCATGTTGCAGCAACAGCGCAGCGGCGGCGGCCAACGCGGCCAGCGACAGCCAATGCATGCGCTGCACGCGCGCCATCGGCCCCTGCAACGGTTCGCGCACCGCGCAGGCCAGGCCGAGCATGCGCACGTAGGCGGTGCCCACGCACACCAGCGCAGCGGCCCAACCCAGTTCCGCGCCGACGCCCAGCACCGGCTGCAGGCCATAGCCCACGCCCAGGCACACTGCCACGTCCGACAACCGGTCCGGCGCCTCGTTGTACACCGCACCGGCGCGGCCAATCATCTGCGCCTGCTGCGCCAGCAACCCGTCCAGGCGGTTGCACAGCAGCCGCGCCTGCAGCGCCAGCGCCGCCAGCACCAGCAGCGCGGCGGCATTGGCCGGCGGCTCGCGCCAGGCCAGGGCGAACATCAGCGCCGCCAGCACCGCGCACGCCAGTCCGATCCAGGACACGCCGTTGGGCGTGGCTCCGCGCGCGCTTAGCGCCAGCGCCAGCCGCGTACGCCATTGCGCGCGCCGCGCCTGCCAGGTCGAAGCGGCCATCAGTCGCCGCCTCCACAGCCGCCGCAGCCACCACCGCCGCAACTGCTGCCGCCGTCGCTGCTGCCACCTCCCCCACCGCAGTTGCTGGTCGAACAGCTGCCGCCGCGGCCGTTGGCTGCGGGCGCACGCAAGGCGTGATAGTCGGCCCAGGGCGTGGTCATCAGCACGCTGGTACCGGCCAGGGCCAGCGGCAGCGCCAAGTGCGAACCGGGCGCCAGCGAGGGCGCGGCGACGCCATCGCGCCAGGCCGCATCGCGCTCGGCCAGCAGCGCGTCGCCGGCGACGCTGCGCCGTGGCGGCGTGAGCAGGAAGCCGAGCGCAACGACCGCGACCACCACCATCGCCGCCACCAGAAAGCCGATCGGGCGCTGCAACTGCATGCCGATGCGCAGCTTCAGCAGACCCACCATCCACAGCGCCAGCAACGGTGCGGCGCCGAACAGGCGTGCGCACAACGCCTGTCCATGGCCCAGCCACAGCCCCTTGGCGACCAGCGACCGGCGCAGCGGCGCGGCATCGCGCTGCAATGCGGCCAGCGCCTGCTGCAGTTGGGGGTGCGCGCGCACGATCGCCAGCGCGCGCTGCAGCGCAGGTGGTACCGCGACCGTGGTGGACTGCAGCCGCGCCTGGCGGCGCACGTGCGGCTCCGCCTGCAGGCGCACCGCGCCGG
>NZ_AQOK01000432.1:0-2897 GCF_000364645.1 Xanthomonas sp. SHU 308
CTGCGCCGGCAGCGTCACGCGGCCGTCGATGCGCTTGCGCGCCGGATCCCCGCGCAGCGCCAGCGACACCCTGCCCCAGCGCGTCGGCGCGGCGTCGATCGCGATCGTCTCGCCGCTGCCCAGCCAGTCGCGCGGCACCGCCCGCGCCAGGAACAGCTCCTCGCCGGCGCTGTCCTCGAACACCAGCATCCAGCGCAGCAGCAGCGGAATGGTCAACTGCGCGGGGATGCAGAACAGCGGCATGCCGCCGGTGATGCCGGTGACCTCGCCCGCCGTCCAGCTGCCGCGGGTATGCACGTGGTAGCGGTGCGCGTACAGGAACAGCAGGTACTCCTCGATCCGGTCCAGGCGCAGCAACTGCTGCGCGTAGCCGTAGGAGATGAAACCAAGCAGGTCGCGCGCCTCCGGGGTCGGCGCGGTGATGTTGCCGACCACACCGAGGCTGGTGCCGCCGTGGCCGCGCACGCAGTCGATGACCAGGTGCGCCAGGTCGTCGGGCAGCACGTCGGCCTGCAGCAGTTCGGCATAGGCGCGGTGCGGCCAGCCCTGCTCGCTGGGATGCTCCTGCTGCAGCGACTGGCGGAACGTCAGCTTCACCCCCGGCAGCGGGCCGATATACGGCGGCTGCAGATCGCGGCGGATGTTGCCACGCAGCGTGCGCAGCAATTGCGTGGACAGTTGCTGCGCACGGCGCTGCCATTGCGCCGCGGCGGCCTGCCCGCCCGGTCCGGCGATGCCGCTCCACACCGTCGCCAGGTCCTGCCAGCCGCGCACCGTCAGCGCGCTGTTGGCGTAGTACGGCTTCCACCACACCTGCGGATCGGGGAACAGGCAGGCGTCGGATTCGTTCCAGCCGTGGAGCAGGCCATGCCCAGGTTTCGATTCCGGCAGGCGCAGGCTGGCGTCGTGCAGCTCGACCAGCACCTGCGCGGTGGCGGCGATCTTGTCGCGGTGCTTGCGCAGCAGCGCGGCATCGCCGGTGTAGCGCAGGTAGCGCGCCAGCAGCGACAGGGTCAGCCCGAACTGCCCGGTCTCCGGGCCGCGCATGTTGACTATGCCGTCGGCCTGCACGAAATCGCTGAAATACCCGTCCAGCACCGCCGCGGCCTGGGCGAAGCGGCCCCATTCCAGGTTGGCGTACAGCGAACTGGTGAAGGTGTCCTGGAAGCCGTCGTACTCGTTGCCGTAATAGTCGCGGTCCACCGCACCGTACTTGGGGTAGGTGCCGCCCGGACGCACCACCAATTCGCGGGCGAAGGCGAAGCGCGCCATGTCGCGCCAACTCGCATCCGGGGTTTGTGCCTGCACAGTGTCAGCGAGCTGCGCCTGCCAGTAGCCGGCGAAGGCGAGCAGGCCGCGGTAGAAATCCTCGGCGCTGCGCGGGCCGCGCCGCGGCGGGTAGTCGGGATAGCTGTAGCCGTACACGACCTTGCTGACCTTGCCATGCTCGACCAGCGCACTGCGGTGCCAGGTCTGCACCACGAAGCGGTCCTCGGCCAGCACGTCGGCGAACAGCAGGATGTCGTAGTAGCGGCCCTCGCCGGCCGGCACCACCTTGCGCACCGCCGGCATCCAGCCGCCGAGCAGGCCTTCGCTGCGGCGCCGCACCAGTTCGTCCTTGCCCAGTTCCGGAAACGCCTGGATCGCGCGGTAGCAGCGGGTGCGCCCGTCCGGGTACACCGGCATGGTGTCGGCGCACTCGCGGGTACCGACGAAGGTGGTCCACGGCAGGCGCCCGTTGTAGTCCTTGGGATCCAGTTGCGAGGCCGGCGGCGGCGCGACATCGCGCACCTCGTCGGCGCGCGGGTCGCCGTCGCGCAGCAGGCGATCGGCGAGCAGGTCGGCATCTGCCATCGCTACCTCGGCCAGGGCCATGCCGAAATACGGCGCCTGCGCGGCCGGGAACACCGCTTCGGTGCGCTTGCCCAGCACCAGCGCCCCGCCCGGACCGCGCAGGGTCAGATCGCCGTCGGGCTGGCGCAGGTCTTCGTAGACCTCCCAGGTCGCGCCCGCTTCGACGAAACGGCATTGCAGGGTGTGCCCGGCCAGCGCGTCGGCCGCCAGCGGCTGCAGTTGCGGCGGTGCGGGTGCACGCGCGGCGCTGGTCGCTGTGGGTGCCGCGGCGGCACGCCCGGCCAGCGCTTCCACGCCGGCAACCGCGCCGACGGCCAGGCCCTGACGCAGGAAATCTCTCCGATCCATCTACCGTCCCCGATGCAATGCGATCGTCGCATCGTGCGCTGCGCGCGCCGCAGCGTCTTGTGCGCTGTGCCGAGGATCGGTGCGGAAAATCGCATAGCCGCGTGATCGCGGCGATGTTGCGTTGCGGGAACGCAACGCGTCGGCGACGGCTTACGCGAGCACGTCGAGCAGGCTGCCGATGCTGTCGTCGGCCGCGCGCAGCACGCGCGCATTGGCCTGGAACGCGGTGCGCTCGGTCAGCGTACCGACCATGTCGTCGACCAGATCGCTGCCCGGCCCACCGGCCTGCTGCACCTGCCCGACCACGCCACCGCCGGCGCTCGCCTGGTTCACCGGCACCGAACGCTGGAACCCGTCGGTGGCGAGATTGGCGATGTTGTTGGCGCGCACCTGCAGCCCGGATGTCGCCGCGCGCATGCCGGAGAGCGCGATCGAGGAACTGGGGGCGATGACAGTCATGGCGGGCCGGCGCGGAGGGAGACTTGCCGGGTTATCGGCGGAGTTGGCGGGGGCTTGAGTGGGGGGATTGGGGAATTGGAATTGGGGATTGGCAAGAGCGGGCGCGTCGGCGCGATGATCTGAAGCCCCTCTCCCCTCGGGAGAGGGGTTGGGGTGAGGGTACGGAGGCCGCGCGATGCTCCGGAACCTGGTGCATCCCCCGCACCCTCATCCGCCCCTGCGGGGCACCTTCCCCC
>NZ_AQOK01000433.1:0-12948 GCF_000364645.1 Xanthomonas sp. SHU 308
CCGCGCGATGCCCCATAACCCGGTGCATCTCCCTTACCCTCATCCGCCCCTACGGGGCACCTTCCCCCCAAAAGGGGGCCATGGTCCCGACGGGAGAAGGAAAAACGCGAGCCCGAGGAACAAGAACCACCGCGCCTTTACGAATCCCCAATCCCAAATCCCGGCCCCACCTACAACCGATTCCACGCCGGCGTCGGCTCCCCCAACAGATGCCGCACGAAGAAGTCGTACTGGCGCCGTTGCACGTAATCGATGGGGCCGGTGGAGCGGCCGACGGTGTGTTCGCCGCCGGGCACGACCAGCAGGTCGAAGTCCTTGTTGGCCTTGATCAGCGCGTCCACCACCTGCCCGGTCGAGGCCGGGTCGACGTTGCTGTCCTGCTCGCCGCCGATCAGCAGCAGGTCGCCACGCAGCTTGGCCGCATTGTCCACGCCGGAGGCGCGCGCATAGCTGGCATCCACCGGCCAGCCCATCCACTGCTCGTTCCAGCTGATCTTGTCCATGCGGTTGTCGTAGCACCCGGCATAGGCCACGCCGACCTTGTAGAAGTCCGGGTGTCGCTCCAGCGCGCCCAGCGTGCTCTGCCCGCCGGCCGAGGCACCGTAGATGCCGACGCGGCCGATGTCGTAGGACGGATCCTGTGCGGCCAGCGCCTTGTGCCAGGCGATGCGGTCGGGGAAGCCGGAGTCGCCGAGGTTCTTCCAAGCCACGTCGTGGAAAGCCTTGGAACGGTTGGCCGTGCCCATGCCGTCGATCATCACCACGATGAAGCCCAGGTCGGCCTGCGCCTGCATGCCGATCTGCTTGTCGCCGCCGGAGTGATAGCCGAACGGCCAGAAGGTCTTGGGCACGAAGGAATCGTGCGGGCCGGCGTAGATGTTCTCGATCACCGGGTACTTCTTGTGCGGGTCGTAGTCGCGCGGCCGCACCACCATGCCCCAGATGTCGGTCTTGCCGTCGCGGCCCTTGGCGACGAAGGTCTGTGGCGCGCGCCAGCCGGCGGCCTGCAGCTTGCGGATGTCGCCGCGCTCCACCACCTGCAGCAGGCACCCGTCGATGGCATGCAGTTCCATTACCGGCGCCATGTCCGGACGCGAATACACGTCCACGTAATGGCGCCCATCGTCGGCGATGGCCACGTCGTGGTCGGCATCGGCCTGGGTCAGCCGGGTCAGGTGGCCGCCGTCGAAATCCACCGCGAACAGTTGCCGATAGTACGGATCCTTGCCCGCATCCATGCCGCTGGCGGTGAACCAGATGCGCCGCTGTGCATCGTCCACGCGCAGCACATCGCGCACGATCCACTCGCCCTTGGTGATCTGCGTCTTGATCCGGCCGCTGGCACCGTCGAACAGGTACAGGTGGCGCCAACCATCGCGCTCGGAGATCCACAGGATTTCCTGGCCCAGGCCGTCGACATCGTGGTGGTAGCTGCGGTCGGCGTACACGAAGGTCTTGGCGTCCTCGCCCACCGCCACGTGCGCCTTGCCCGTGGCCGCGTCCACCGCGATCGCGCGCATGCGCTGGAAGCCGCGCTGCACGTAATCGAACACGAAGCTGGCGCTGTCGCGTCGCCACTGGATCGGCGAGAGCTGGTACGGGTTGGCGAACAGCGCGTCGTTGATGGGCAGGCGCTTGGGCGCACCGCCGCGCGCCAGCGCGCCGAGGTCGAACAGCACCGGTCGCTCGATGTCCACCGCATCGCCCGGCTTGGGATACAGCTGCGTGCGCACGATCGGCTGGCCGCCGCCGGGCGGCGCCGCCTCCACCCGGGTGACGCGGCGGGGAAAACCGGGCTTCACCCGGTACAACGCCAACCGCTGCGAATCCGGCGACCAGGCAATCGTTTCCGGGTCGTAGAAATCGTCGCTGCGGCCATCGTCGGCCAGGCGCAGCGTGTGGCCGTCCGCCACTGCGCGCAGCATCACCGCATTGCCGTCGACATAGGCGTCCCAGCGTCCGTCCGGCGAGCGCCGCGGAGTGGCATCGGCCAGCACGCTCAGATCGCGCACCACGCCGAAACCGCGCGGCCGCGGCTGCGGACCGCTGTCGGCGCGCGCGCAGACGTAGGTGGTGAGCGTGCAGCGCCACGGCGTCTCATCGAGCTCGAAGGCGATCGCCGCCTGCGGCTGGCCGCCCTCGGCGACGTAGGCGAAGCGCGTGAACGGCAGGCGCAGCGCCGGATACGTGGTGCCGGTCGCCGCACTCAACGCGCGCGCCAACTGCTGCTGGTCGAACGCCGGCTGCTTGCGTTGGCTGGCCACGTCCTCGACCTCGAAGGCGAAACCGCCCGGCACGGTCTTGCGGTAGTAGAACGCGCCGTCGTCGCGCCACTGCGCCGGCCAGGTCACGTTCTCGGTCAGGCCGATCCAGGCCTCGCGCAGGCCCAGCGAGCGCTGGTAGTCGGCGACGCTGGGCGCGGCCTGGGCGGCGCCGGCGCAGCAGGCCAGTGCCATGACGATCGATACGACGAACTTGTTCATTCGGTTTCCAAAAATCTCATGACGCGCTGTTTCCCGTAGAGCGGCTTTAGCCGCGACGGGCTTTCCCGTTGACGTCTGCCGCAGCCAATCCCACAAAAAGGGACAAGAACCGTCCTACGCCTCTCCACACACGCAACGGCTACTCCCCGTCATCCTCTTCCAACGCCAGTTCCTCCGGACGCAGGCCGCTGCGCGCGCCCCAGTGGTAGCAACCCAAGGCGATCGCGGCCACGCACAGCGTGTCCCAGGGATGGGCGATCCAGCCGCTGCCGCCGAAGGTGCCCAGGCGCGACACCACCAACACCAGCGCGAAGAACACGATCAGCCACAGCACACCGCGCACCTGCCGCCACAGCCGTGCGCGGCCGGCCGCGTTGGGCAGGCGATACAGCACGTACAGCGCGAACATGGCGATCTGCAGGCCGAGCAGCCACGACAGCGTGTTCCAGGTCGACCAGTACACGATCAGGCCCGCAACGATGAACGACAGCGGCCCGAGCAGCGCCATGCCGCGCAGCCGGAACGGCCGCGGCAGTTCCGGCGCGCTGCGCCGCAACGCGGCCACGGTCACCGGCGCCACCGCATAGCTCAGCACCAGCGCCGCCGACACCACGTTGATCAGCGCCTCCCACGAGGGGAACGGCAGGGTCCAGAACACCGACAGGCCCAGGCTCAGCCACAGCGCCGGACGCGGGATGCCGGAGGCGGCGTCCACCTTGGTCAGCACCGGCATAAAGCCGCCGCTGCGCGCCCAGCCGTAGACCACCCGCGGCGTGGCGTTCATGTAGATATTGCCGGTGCCGCTGGGCGAGATCATCGCGTCGCAGATCACCAGCGCCGCCAGCCAGCCCATGCCCAGCGCCAATGCGATGTCGTGGTACGGCAGTGAGAACGCCTTGTCGATGCCGCCCCAGCCGTTGGCCAGATGTTGCGCCGGCACCCCGCCGAGGAAGGCGAGCTGCAGCAGCACGTAGATCACCGTGGACAGCGCCACCGACAGGATCAGCGCGATCGGGATATTGCGCTGCGGATCGCGCACCTCACTTGCCACCGACACGATCGGCGTGAGCCCCAGGTAGGCGAAGATGATGCCGCCGGCGGAAATCGCCGCCTCCACCCCGGCCGCGCCGAACGGCGCGAAGCCCTGCACGTGCAGGTTGCGCACATCGAAGTGCGCCATCAGCAGCACGATCACCAGCACCGGCACCAGGAACTTGAACACGCTGACGATGTTGTTGGCGGTGGCGAAGGTCTTGACGCTGTAGTAGTTGAGCAGGAAGAACGCGACCAGCAGCGCCAGTTGCAGCAGCCAGCCGGCGACGCTGGGATGGGTACTGCCTGCCTGGTTGAGCCAGGGGAACCACGCCGCGGCGTATTGGCGTGCCGCTTCCACTTCGATCGCGATCAGGCTGGAGAAGGCGATCAGGGTGATGAAACCCATCAGCCAGCCCAGCAGCACACCGTGCGAGTACTCCGGGTAGCGCACCACGCCGCCGGCGCGCGGCAACGCCGCGCCGAGTTCGCAGTACACCAGGCCCAGCAGCAGCACCGCCACGCCGCCGGCGATCCACGAGACGATGCCGGCCGGCCCGGCGATCGCCGAGACGTGGCTGGCCGAGAACAGCCAACCGGACCCGAAGATCGAGCCCAAGCCGATGAAGGTCAGATCGGTGAGGCTCAAGCGCTTGTGGAACTTGCCTTGTGCGGCCATGGCGTCTCCCGCTGGATTGGTGTCACTGGCGATTCGATGATCTGCGGCGTTCCCTACCCTCACCCCAACCCCTCTCCCGGGGGGAGAGGGGCTTATTGCTCCCTTCTCCCTCCGGGAGAAGGTTCCCCGAAGGGGCGGATGAGGGGCCGGGCGAAGCCTCGTGCAGTTGAAACACCGCACTCGCTTCGCGCCCCGACCCTCACCCCAACCCCTCTCCCGAGGGGAGAGGGGCTTTGCTTTTTCCTTCTCCCTCCGGGAGAAGGTGCCCCGCAGGGGCGGATGAGGGTACGGCGAAGCCTCGTGCAGCTGAAACACCGCACGCGCTTCGCGCCCGACCCTCACCCCAACCCCTCTCCCGGGGGGAGAGGGGCTATTGCTTCGCCGCCTCCTTCGACCAAGGCGACTTCCCACCCTCGGCAATGAACCGGTCGATGCGCTGCTCCAGCACCGGCAGCGGCACCGAGCCCGTCTCCAGCACCGCGTCGTGGAACGCGCGGATGTCGAACTTCTCGCCCAGCGCCTGCTCCGCCTTGCGCCGCAGCTCCAGGATCTTCAGTTCGCCCAGGTAGTACGACAGCGCCTGTCCGGGCCAGGCGATGTAGCGGTCGACCTCGGTGGTCACCTCGTGCTCGCTGAGCGCGGTGTTGTCGCGCAGGAACGCCTGCGCCTGCTGCCGCGTCCAGCCGTCGTGGTGGATGCCGGTGTCGATCACCAGCCGGCACGCACGCCACATCTGGTAGGTCAGGTAGCCGAAGCGGTCGTACGGGGTGTCGTACATCCCCATCTCCTGCCCCAGGTATTCCGAGTACACCGCCCAGCCCTCGCCATACGCGGAAATGAAGGTGTAGCGTCGGAAATCCGGCAGGTTGTCCTGCTCGGCCGCCAACGGCATCTGCAGCGCATGACCAGGCGAGGACTCGTGCAAGGTCAGCGCAGCGAGGTTGTACAGCGGCCGCGACGGCAGGTCGTAGGTGTTGACCAGGTAGATGCCGGGGCCACCGCGGCCGCCGGTGTAGAACGGCGCCAGGTCCGCCGGCACCGGCTCGATCGCGAAGCGTTGCCGCGGCAGCCGGCCGATGTAGTCGCCGATCTTGCCGTCCACGCGCTTGGCGATCCACGCCGCGTCCTTGAGCAGTTCTTCCGGGGTCTTGGCGTAGAACTTCGGATCGGTACGCAGATAATGCAGAAACGCCGGGAAGGTCTGCTGCCCCGGCGGGGTCTTGAAGCCGCTGTCGGCGATCGCCTGGTCCATCTCCTTGCGCAGCCGGGCCACCTCCTTCAGGCCCACCGCGTGGATCTGCTCGGGGCTGAGGTCGAGCGTGGTGTATTCGCGGATCTGCGCGCGGTAGTACGCCGCGCCGTCGGGCAGCGATTCGGCGGCCAGCGCCGGGCGTGCCTTGGGCAGGTATTCCTCGCGCATGAAACGCAGCAGCTTGGCGTAGGCCGGCACCACCTGCTGGGCGATCGCCGTGCGCGCCTGCGCGCGCAACTGCGCCTGCAACGGCGCCGGGATCGTCGCCGGCATCTGCTTGAACGGGGTGTAGAACAGATTGGTCTCGCCAGGCGCCTGCGCGACCTCGGCGATCGACTGGTCGCGGCCCTGCAGGGTCACTTTGGGCTGGGCGAAACCGCGCGCCAGGCCGGCGCGCATGTTGGCGATCTGCTCGTCGAAGTAGCGCGGGATGTCGGCAAGCTGCCCGAGGTAGCGCTGGTAGTCCTCGCGGTTGCGCAGGGTGGCGCGCGCAGTGAATCCCAGGTCGCTCCAGAACGCGGTGTCGCTGTTGAACGGCATTTCCCAGGCGCGGAACCGCTGCTGGTCGAGCAGCACCTGCAGTTGCTGGCGATAGACCTGGTAGTTCACCTGGTCCTGCGCCGACAACTGCGCCGGGTCGATCGCATCCAGATCATGCAGCGTCTGCTGCCAGTAGGCGGTGCGCTGCGCCTGGGTGGCCGGATCGACCTTGGGCAGGTGATCGGCCGCCTGCCCTTGCGCGTCCTCGTCGTCGGCGCCGGCGAATTGCTCCTGGCGCCATTTCCACTCGCGCTGGTACAGCGCCTTGAAGCGCGCGCCGGCATCGCCGGCGGGGGCAGCGGCCGCCGGCGCGGCGATCTTTACGGGCGCGCCGGCGGCAGTAGCCTGCCAGGCCAGGGTGCACGCGATGGCCAGGGCCAGCGCCGTGCGCAGTCGGGAACGGGAGGTCATCGCGAAGTCTCCGAAGTGGCGGGGGTGCCGGCCTGGACCTGGGCGATCCAGGCGTCGATGCGCGCGTCCAGCAGGTCCAGCGGCATCGCGCCGCCGCCGAGGATGGCATCGTGGAAGGCGCGGATGTCGAAACGATCGCCCAGCGCGCGCCTGGCCTTCTCGCGCAATGCCAGGATGTCCAGTTCGCCGAGCTTGTAGCCCAGCGCCTGGCCCGGCCAGACGATGTAGCGGTCGGTCTCGGACTGGATGCTGGGCTCGTCGTCGGACGGATGCGCGTGGAAGAAGTCGATCATCTGCTGCCGCGTCCAGCGCTTGTAGTGCACGCCGGTATCCAGCACCAGCCGATTCGCGCGCAGCAGCTCGCCGGCCAGGCGGCCGTAGTCGCTGTACGGATCGCGGTAGAAGCCCACCTCCTTGCCCAGCAGCTCGGCGTACAGCGCCCAACCTTCCACGTAGGCGTTGTAGCTGGATTGCTGGCGGAACGGCGGCAGCGGCAGGGTCTGCGCCAGCGAGATCTGCAGGTGATGACCGGGCACGCCCTCGTGATACGCGGTGGCCTCGATGTTGACCAGGGTACGGTGCGCGTAATCGCTGGTGTTGACCATCACCAGCCCCGGCTTGCTGCCCTGCGCATCGCTCTGCCAGTACTCGGCACCGGGCGCGGTGGCGCGGAACGCGGGCATCGCGCGGACCTCCAGCGGCGTCTTCGGCAGCGTACCGAACAACGTCGGCAGCTTCGGCTGCATCTGCGCGATGTCGTCGCGGTAGCGCTGCAGGATCTGCTCGGGCGAGGTGGCGAAGAACTTGCGATCATGGGCCACCCCCTTGCGTAGCGCAGCCAGATCGGCATAGCCGAGCTGCTTGGCGATGACGCCCATCTCGCCCTCGATGCGCGCGACCTCGGCCAGGCCGGTCTGGTGGATCTGCTCGGGCGACTGATCGGTGGTGGTCTGGGTGTGGATCGCGAAGCGGTAGCGGCGCGCACCATCGGGCAGCGACCACAGGCCTTCGTGGACGCGACCCCGCGGCGCGTACTCGTCGGCGACGAAGTCGGCGAGCTTGCGATAGGCCGGGCGCACCTGCTGGTCGATCGCCGCGATCATCGCCGCGCGCAGGCGCGGCCGCTCCGCCTCCGGCACGGCCGCGGGGAATTGCCGCAGCGGCGCGGCGAACGGACTGTCGGCCCCGGCCGGTGCGGCGATCTCGCGCACCTGCGCGGGAATGCGCTCGAGCAGGTACTTCGGCTGTACCAGCCCGTCCCTGGCGCCGGCGCGCGACAGCGCCACCACCTGGTCGAGCAGCGCCGGGACCGCCTGCAGGCGCTTGATGTAGTCCTCGTAGTCCTTGACGCTGGCAAACGGAAACGCCTGCGCGTAACCGGGCAGCGCGACCTGAATGCCGCCGACCGGCTCCAGCGGCATCTCGTCGTTCTTCAACGCGATCGCCTCCAGCCGGTCGCGCAACTGCCGCTGCATCATCTGCAGGCTCAACTGCTCCTGCGCCGACAGCGCCTTGCCGTCGATCGCATCGAAGCGCGCCAGGAACGCAGCGGTGGCCTGGCGTTCGGCCTCCAGCGCGGCGAGCGAATAGTCGCTCCAGCGATCGTTGTAGCGGCTGTCGCCGATGATGCTGGCGAACTCCGGATGGTGTTCGAGCTGGTACTGCCACTGCGCATCGAGCAGCGCGGCGAAGGCCTGCGATGGCGAGGTGCTTGCCTTGCCCGGCGCCGTTGCGGCCGGCGTGGAAGGCGCCGACGGTGCCGACAGCTGACAGGCGCTCAGCAGGGCCAGCGCCAGGATGCTGACGACGGGCAGACGTATGTGCTTCATCGACGAACTCCGCAGGGCTGCACGCGCCCGTGACACACCGCGGCGGCCGCCGCGCAAACGTGGCAGGCGGCCGCCCTGCGCATCAGGCGAACGGCCGGTCGATCGCCGGCGACGGCGGGGTGAACCACTGCGCGCCGTCCTCGGTGACGTAGAAATGATCCTCCAGGCGCACGCCGAACTCGCCCGGCACCACGATCATCGGCTCGTTGCTGCAGCACATGCCCGGGGCCAGCGCCAGCGCATTGCCGCGCACCAGGTACGGCGCCTCGTGGATGCTCATGCCGCAACCGTGGCCGGTGCGGTGCGGCAGCCCCGGCAGCTGATAGTCCGGGCCGAGCCCGGCACGCTGCAGCACCTTGCGCGCGGCCTCGTCCACCACCGCGCAAGCCACGCCCGGCCGCACCGCGGCGAAGGCCGCCGCCTGCGCGTCGTGCTCCAGTTGCCAGATGCGTCGCTGCTTCTCGCTGGGCTCGCCGAAGATGTAGGTGCGGGTGATGTCGGAGTGGTAGCCCTGCACGGTGCAGCCGGTATCGATCAGCACCAGTTCGCCCGGGCGCAGCGCCTGCACGCCGGGAATGCCGTGCGGATACGCGGTGGCATGGCCGAACTGCACGATGCAGAAGGTCGAGCCGTTGTCGGCGCCGAGCGCGCGGTGCGCCTGGTCGATGAAGCGGGTCAGTTCCGCGGTGGTGATGCCCTCGCGGACCAGCCCGGCGGCCAGCCGCTGCACGTGCAGGGTCATGTCGCAGGCCTGCTGCATCAGCGCCAGTTCCGCCGGCGACTTGCGCATGCGGCAGCCGTCGACGATGGCCGCCGCATCGCGGATCGCGATCCGGCCCAGCACCGCCGTCAGCCCGGTGTGCACCGCGAAGGCCGCGCCCGGGTCCAGCGCCAGGCTCTGCGCGTCCAGTTCCAGCAAGGCCTCGGCGACCAGCGCGTGCGGATCCTCGTGTTCCTGCCACAGGCGCTTGCGCACCGGCACCGACAGCACCGCGTCCAGCGAGCCTTCCTCGAAGGCCGGGCAGATCAGCAGCGGATCGCCTTCGGCGGTGAGCAACATCGCCACCAGGCGCTCGCTGGCGCCCCACGGCACGCCGGTGAAGTAGCGCAACGAAGCGCCGGCACCGATCAGCAACGCGTCGGCGCCGTGCGCGCGCATCAGCGCGCGCGCGTTGGCCAGACGCTGCCGGTACTCCTGCTGCTGGATCGCCGGCGCGCGGTGCGGCCACGGCGCCAGTTGCGCGTGCGCCTGCTCCAGGGTCAACCCGCCGATCTGGGCCTGCTCGCTCATGCGCGCGGCTCCACGTCGGCGGTGCTCCAGCTGCCGTCGATCAAGCGCTGCACGCCGCCGGGATTGCGGTCGCGCAGCAACGGCGGCAGCAGCGCGTCGGGCACCCCGTCGTAGCTGTGCAGCGCGGCGAAGCGGCGGATCGCCGCGGGCATGCCGACGGCAGTGAAGCCCGGATGGCCGGTGCTCGGATAGGGGCCGCCATGGTTCATCGCCGGGCTCACCGCCACGCCGGTCGGCATCTTGTTGCAGATCAGGCGGCCGACCCGCGGACGCAGCGCCGCGGCCAGCGCGGCGAAGGCCATGTCGTCGCTGCCATCGGCGGCGCGATAGAGCGTGCCGGTGAGATTGCCCTCGAAGCTGCGCGCCAGGGCGGTCAACTGCCCCAACCCGCCGCCGCGCACGATCAGGCTGACCGGGCCGAACGCCTCGGTCTGCAGCGCCTCGGGCTGCTGCAGGAAGGCCTCGGCCGACACTTGCAGCAGGGTCGGCGCATGCCGATAGCCGGGACCTGCATCGGCCTCGCCACCGGCCAGCACCGTGGCGCCGGCATCGCGCAGCGTACCCACGCTGCGCTGCAGATGCTCCAGCACCCCGCGCGAGAACAGCAGCGCCGGCGCAGCCGCGGCGAAATGCGCGGTGGCCGCGGCGACGAAGGCATCGCCCGCCTCGCCCTCGGGCACCACCACGATGCCCGGGTTGGTGCAGAACTGGCCGCTGCCCATGGTGCAGGAGGCGAAGAACTCCTGCGCCAGCGCCGCACCGCGTTCGGCCAGCGCGCCCGGCAGCAGGAACACCGGATTGACGCTGGACAACTCGACATAGGCCGGCACCCCGGCGCGGTCGGCGGCGGCCTTCAGCGCCAGCCCGCCGGCGCGGCTGCCGGTGAAGCCGATCGCGCCCAGCCGCGGATCGCCGGCCAGCTCCAGGCCCAGCGTGCTGTCGAAGTGATACAGCAACTGCACCGTCGCCGCCGGCAGGTCGTTGGCCAGCAGCGCCTGGTGCGCGAGCTGGGCCAGGCGCTGGCTGGTGGCCGGATGCGAGGGATGCGCCTTGGCGATGACCGGATTGCGCGCGACGATGGCCGAGGCGAAATCGCTGCCGGCCACCGCGTTGAACGCGAACGGGAAATTGTTCGGGCCGAACACCAGCACCGGCTTGTGCAGCGGCCCCAGCTGCGCGCGCAGGCCGGCCGCGGTGTCGATCACCGGCTGCGCCCAGCTGTGGCTGCGCGCCGCCTGCGCGGCCTGGCGCAACTGCCCGCTGGCGCGCGGCAGTTCCACCTTGGCCAGGCGCGGCTCCACCGGCAGGCCGGTTTCGGCGTGTGCCAGCGCCACCAGCCGTTCGACGTCGGCGTCGATCGCGTCCGCATACGCATCCAGGAACGCGGCGATGCGTTCCGGCGCGGCCGCAGCCAGCGCATCGGCGCTCAGCGCCGCCGCGCTCAGCGCCGCTTCCAGGTCGGCGGCGCCGCTGATCGGGAACGACGGACCGAACTCGCTCCCGTCGCGCGGGTCCTCGGCGCGGAAGCTACCGCGCTCTTCCAGCGAGGCCTGCCAATGGCCGGCCAGCAACAGCGGTTGCATGCTCATCTCAGTGCCCGGGATGGGTGGCGATGGCGTGGTCGATGACCTTCAGCGCGGCCTCGCGCTCGGCGCCTTCCAGCACCAGCCGCGGCGCGCGCACGCGCTCGCTGCCCAGGCCGACCTTCTCCTGCACCAGCTTGATCAGCTGCACGAACTTGGGCACGGTGTCCAGGCGCAGCAGCGGCAGGAACCAGTCGTACAGCGCCTTGGCCGCCGGGTAGCCGCCGTCGCGGGCCAGCTCGAACAGCTTCACCGACTCCTTCGGATACGCGTTGACCAGGCCGGCGATCCAGCCCTTGGCGC
The DNA here is from genome assembly GCF_000364645.1 of Xanthomonas sp. SHU 308. Lineage (NCBI taxonomy): Bacteria > Pseudomonadati > Pseudomonadota > Gammaproteobacteria > Lysobacterales > Lysobacteraceae > Xanthomonas > Xanthomonas sp. SHU 308. The sequence continues at coordinate 11,404 of NZ_AQOK01000433.1, forward strand.
CCATGCTCAGGCCTTCGACGATCGCATCGTCCATGCCCACCAGCAGCACCAGGCGGTCGCCGAGCAGCTCGCCCAGCGCGGCGAAGCGGCGCACGTCGCCGGAGGATTCCTTGACCGCCTGCAGATTCGGGAACTCGGCCGCCAGCTCGGCGATCTGCGCCGGGCTGAAATCGGTCTTGTAGGCGATCGGGTTGTTGTACAGGATCGCCGGCAGGTCGGTGGCGGCGATCACCGCGCGCATGTGCGCGCCCATTTCGCGCCAGTCGGTGGAATACACGTAAGGCGGCAGCACCATGAGGCCACCGCAGCCGACCTGCTTGGCCGCCTGCGCCAGGCGCACGGCCTCGTCGGTGGACAGCGCGGCGATGCCCGGCACCACCGGGATGCGGCCGTCGACCGCCTGCACCAGGGTCTTCAGGATCGCCAGCTTGTCGTCGAAGCTCAGCGTGGCCGCCTCGCCCAGCGAGCCCAGCGGCACGATCGCGGTGCAGCCGGCGTCGATCATGAGCTGCGCATGCTTGGCCAGGAACGCGTGGTCGATGCTGCCGTCGGCGTTGAACGGGGTGGTGATGGCCGGCAGCACGCCGTACCAGAAGGAAGCCTTGCTCATGGATGTACACCTTGTGGAGAGTTGCGAAGGGATGCCGCGCGCGACGGCGCGGCGCAAGCGGTGTCCGGAGCGGGATCCGGACAGGGATGGGCCAGCGCGTCCAGACGCGCCGGGAACAGCGGCGGCCGGCGGCCGTCGTCGGAGAAATCGGATGCGCGCGCAGCCAGCCCCAGCTCGGTCAGCGCACTGCCGCAGATGCGGCCCTGGCAGGCGCCCATGCCGCAGCGCGAGGCCAACTTGGCGTCGCGCAGGTCGGCATGGCCCTGCAGCGCGGACAGCGGCACGTCTTCGCAGCGGCACACCAGCGTATCCGGCGCGGCCAGCGCATGGATGCGCGGGTCCAGCGCGAACTGCCGCTGCAACAGCGCGGCGAAGGCACGCGCGCGGCGTCGCTGCGGTTGCAGCGCCTGCGCCTCTGCGTCCTGGCCGGCGGCCAGGTGGCCGGCGATGGCGCCTTCCACCCGCGCGCAATCACGCCCGCCGATGCCCAGCGCCTCGCCGGCGGCATAGACGCCGTCGACGCTGGTGCGCAGTTGCGCATCCACCGCCACGCACGGATGCGCGCCGCTGCGGCCCAGCCGGCAGCCCAGCAGTTGCGCCAATTCCACGTTCGGCACCAGGCCGTAGCCCACCGACAGTTGATCGCAGGCGAGACGGCGGCGGCCGCGCGGGCCGTCGATCTCCACCTCTTGCACGCGGCCCTCGCCATACGCGGCCAGCACCACGCTGCCGGCGTGGTAGCCGACCCCGGCCAGTTGCGTGCGCAGCGCCAGCGCCTGCAGCGCCTTGTCCGGCCAGCGCAGCGGCAACTGCGCGGCGAATGCGGCCAGCGCGCGCCACGGCGCCTGTTCGACGATGCCCAGCACCTGCGCGCCGTGGCGATGCAGCGTCGCCGCCGAGGCCAGCAGCAGCGGCCCACTGCCGGCGACCAGCAC
>NZ_AQOK01000434.1:0-2302 GCF_000364645.1 Xanthomonas sp. SHU 308
GTCGCGAACACGCCCTGGAACTGGCCGTGCATGCGCGCAGTCAGGTCACCGGCGGCGATCGACTGCAGCAGCGCGGACAATGCCTGCAGGTTGCCGTCGGCGGTGGCCATCAACTGGTTGAGGCTGTCGACCATCAGGCGGAAGTCGTACTGGAAGCGCGCGGTGTCGCCACGCACGCTGAAGTCGCCGGCGGCCGCCGCACCGGCCAGATGCTTGATCTCGCTGTTCATCGCGGTCAGGTTGTGCTTGACCGTGTCCATCGTCTCGGTGAGGCGGGCTTTTTCGCCGGGCAGGCGGTCCATGTTCTCGGACAGATCGCCGATGGCGTAGCGGCCCATGATCTGCGCCAGGCGCTCGGTTACCGCGATGTGCGCGGCGGCCAGGGCGTTGCTGTCGCGGACCATGCGCCCGTAGTCGCCTGGGAACACGGTTTCGTCCATGCGGTAGCTGATCTGGCCGGCGTCGTGGCGCTGGGCCATATCGGCCTGCGCGGCCAGCACGGCCTGCAGCTGCTGCTGCATGCGACCCATGGCGTTCAACAGGCGGCCGGTTTCGTCGCGGGCCTCGGTGCGCACGGCATTGTGCATGTCGCCATTGGCGATGGCCTCGGCGGTGCGGGTGGCCAGGCCCAGCGGTGCGGTCAGGCTGCGGGTGATGGTCAGCGCCAGCAAGGCGCTGAGTACCAGGGCCAGCACGGTACCGCCGATCAGCAGCATGCGGCCACGGTGCATCGCGTCCAGCGCCGCCTGATAGCCTTCGGCGGCCTGCGACTTCTGCCGGTCGGCGAACTCGCGGATCTTGCTCTGCCACGCCAGGGTTGCCGGCAGCGCTTCGCGGTTGAGCATCTCCAGCGCCTGGGCATTCTCGCCCTTTTCGCCCAGCGCGACGATGGCGTCGTTGATCTGTTTCGCAGCGGCGCGCTTGGCGTCCATGTCGGCGCGGATGACGCGGCCGCCGGCGGTGCTGGACAGCTTGTCCATCTTGGCGCGAGCCTCGGCGTAGCGCTCGCGCTGCCGATTGAAGGTCTCCAGCGCCTCTTGCCGCATCGTCGCGTTGGTGGAGGTGGTATAGGTGCTCAGCGCAACCAGCACGGAGGAGTTGGCGTCGAGCATCTGGTTGCTGAATTCGATCTTCGCCATGCGGTCCAGCACGATCATGTCCAGGTGCTTGCGCGCCTCGGCCATGCCGGACAGCCCGATGATCACCAGGACCACCGAAAGAAGAATCAGCACGCCGAAGGCCGCCGACAGGCGCACACCGACGTTGTAGCGTTGCAGAAAGCGGGTCATTTCATATCTCCAAGGGGCGAAAAGGCTGCTCGGCGCGCAGGGGTGCGACGTCGGCGGTGGACGTGGGCTGACGCGGACGGCCTGCGCTCTAGGCGGCGCCAGTCACATGGCGTGATGACGGGCGACGCGACAGGCGGGTCGTGCGAAAGCGCCGCACTCGCGACGGTGACCATGGCGTTGGCATGCCCGAGTTCCGCCTGTAATAGCCGACGGCGTCGGTCGATCGCTCGGTGGATGCGTCTTCGGTGTCGCAAGACCGCATGCATGGTGGCCCCCCGTGTACGAATGAAGGAACGACGCGTGTTGTGGCGCGCCGGAGATCCCGGGTGTAGGCAAGCTGACGAAACGGACCAAGGAACGGCAAGTCGAAGCTGCGCGCGTGCCGAAGGCAGGCGCGAAAAGGAACAGTCGTCAGGGCTGCGGTTTCCCCGTTCGGTTTTGTGACTTCAGCGATCGGCGCGTGCACCGAACGATCCCTCTGAAGCGCCGACGGACCTCCCCAGGCCGTGTCGGCACGCACCGGTGTAGACAAAAAGCGTGCGCTCGATTTGGTATCGACAGAGGCAGGAGATTCTTGAGCGCCTCAGTGCGGTCGTGCCGGCAGTGGTTGCCGTACGCCGCGTCGATGGAGACGATGCGGGCGCCAGCCAGCCAGCCTGCCGCACCGACATCGCGGCATCGCCTATCGAGCGGCCGTGCAGTGCACGGCCGCGCATCGACGCGACTGGGGCGAGGACTCAGAACTCCTGCCAGTCGCTGCTGGCCGCCTGGGCAAGCGCAACGGACTGCGGCGCCGGCCGCGGCTTGCGTGGCGGCGCAGACGGCACGCTGCGTGGGGCGGGGCGCGCCGTTGATGCGACCGCGATCGATGCGATCGCCGGCAGGGTATCCAACTTGAACACGGCCACCGCGTCCTGCAACTGCGTGGCCTGTTCCTCCATCGAGCGCGCGGCGGCGGTGGCCTCTTCCACCAGGGCGGCATTCTGCTGGGTGGTCTCGTCCATCTGGGTGAC
>NZ_AQOK01000435.1:0-423 GCF_000364645.1 Xanthomonas sp. SHU 308
TCATGATGTCGGTGACGCGCTGTACCGAGGCCACGATCTCGGCCATGGTCTCGCCTGCCTGGCGTACCAGGGTCGAGCCATTGGCCACCTGGTCCACCGAGTCGTCGATCAAGCTCTTGATCTCCTTGGCCGCATTCGAGGAACGCTGGGCCAGGGTCCGCACCTCGCTGGCGACCACCGCGAAGCCGCGACCCTGTTCGCCGGCGCGCGCCGCTTCCACCGCCGCGTTCAAGGCCAGGATATTGGTCTGGAAGGCGATGCCGTCGATCACGCCGATGATGTCGGCGATCTTCTTCGACGAGGCCTCGATGCCGCTCATGGTTTCGACCACCTGGCCGACCACGCTGCCGCCTTGCGAGGCCACCGAGGCGGCACCTGCTGCCAACTGGTTGGCCTGGCGCGCGTGCTCGGCATTCTGCTTGA